>SKLY01000223.1 GCA_007121335.1 Saprospiraceae bacterium
AAGCAAATCCAGAACCTCATTACCGTCGATCATCCTCATAAAATCGATATTGACAGGTTCTCCTGATTCAACTTCTACGCCCTCTTTCCTCTCCAATAGAATACCTGCCTGGCATCCCCAAAGCTTTGGGGACGGGTCCGAGCCCCCAAAGCCTTGGGGGCCGCCAAATTTTCAATGAATTACGACTTGAAAAGTTGCATCCCTTTTTTTATTTGCATAAACCAGGGTCTCCTAAAAAATTATACGGTCCTGGCAAGAAAAGTATTATACTTCGCAATAATCGAACTCAGCACATAAAAAAATGGGTAAAGAGGCGAGTCATGCTCTCTTTACCCATCACTTTTTGTAAAACAACAAAATGCAAGAACACTAAACAATATACCCTATTTTACACTGATATTGCCAATGCCTCTGACCCGTCCTGTATTATCTATCAATTGGAAAACATACATCCCGGGGGTCAGGTATGCGGGAATGGGCACGGTAATCTTATCTTTTGCCAGGGCAGTAAAACTCGTGTTGTGAACTTGTCTTCCATTCATATCCGTGAGTACGAATGTGCCGTTTGATGAAATTTGATCCGTCTCGATGTTCAATTCCTGAAGTGGTGATATGGGATTTGGATAGGCCAGGGGAGTAGTAAAATCAAGTGCACTTACTGATGAGGGGATGTCATTGTGATCAGGCTTGAAAAATACTGAAAAAATATCACCCTCACTGATATTTACACGCATCAAGTTTGAATTGTCGTATTGGTCCCAAAACAGATAAAATACATCTTCCGCTATAAAACCCTGAGTAAGTCCAAAAGCATCCATGAGTGGCTGTGGTGGCGGATTGCTAGCCAGAGAAAAACTATCGATGGTCATCCTGTCAACTCTCATTAGTAATACGTCTCTGGGTTCATTGCTCTCCCCTTCTCTATTTGGTGTAATTAGTTTACCCCATCCAACAACAGAGCGTGTTACCGTCGTGATTCTTGTACGGGCCCCGGGCACCATATCCAGACCAAAAGCCGCTACTGTAAGTTCGAAAGGCGTAATCTCTCTGGAAGTTTGAGTCCAACTGTCCTGGTAGGATAAAGGAAATCTGATCAAATCTAGGCGTCCTTCAAAAGGCAAGGGAACACCAACAAAACGAAGGGCATCATTTGGTCCTCCTGATATAGCGGTAATAGAGAAGGTAGTATCCTGAGGCAATCGACCCATTTCATAAACACCATTTTCATCTAATGCTCCATAAACCAGACTGTTGTAATTAAATGCTTGAAAAGTTAACCCTCTGGGAGTAACATATTTTGCTCCGGGAAAGGTATTATCCCCCTCTGCACTGGAGAATACAGACAAGGAATTCCCAATGACCTCAAGATTGGAATAATCCCATAATTGATCTGCACCCTCTGCCGGTATTTGGACATTGTTGATATCTGCCTGAAATCGAAAGACTTCATAGCTATCAGGCTGTGGATAGTCGTCGAACTCAATTACTATCTGTCCGTAGGATGACAGCGGCAAAAGGGTCCAGGACACTAAAAAAAAAGTAAATGCAAGGAAATTTGTAAATGTTTTTTTCATGTGATAAAGTTTTAATAGTTTAAAAAAAAATAAATGACTCAGATCGTTAGTTTTTGTAAATAATTAAATCCCCAATTCGGTGAGCCGGCCCCGGAAAAAATCAGCAGGGATTAATCGCAGATCCCCGGGAACAACCACAGCTGCACTTGTGACTCTTCCGTTTATTCATTCAAAAAATTTATCAAAGTATTTGACTAATTTTTTTCAGCACTGTAGTTGATATTGCTACAATGCAAAGGTCGGACTGATCAGATAGCAAGAGTATCAAAATCAACCTAAATAGTATAAAAATTGGGTATTTCAGTCGGATATGCCGGTAAATCACGCTTCCTTCAAGAGCGCTCCGGGAGTCTTGCCGTATTTGGCTTTAAAACATTTGATGAAATAAGCAGTACTTTTAAAACCGGTTTGATGGGCCACTTCAGATACTGTGCCGGCTTTTTGCTCAAGTAGATCCAGAGCTCGTTGTAACCTAACGGACTGAATCAACTGATTTGTTGATTGGTTTATGAGGGCTCTCAACTTATTATTAAGATTAGATTTGCTGATACCTATTTCTTTTGTCAATGTATCGATACCAAATTGATCATTGGATAGATTTGCCTCTATGGTATTCAAAACAGCATCTAAAAATGACTGATCGAGGGAGTTGGTGGTAACTTCGCTTGGACGTAGGGTGATGGATTCGGCAAAGCGCTCTTTCAACTGTCGCCTTAAGCGAACGAGGTTGAGTGCCCGTAATTCAAGTTCCTCAGAATTAAAGGGCTTAGTAAGATAATCGTCAGCGCCAGTCTCCAATCCCTCCATTTTAGCTTCATGCTCAGCTCGTGCTGTCAGCAGTATAATTGGAATATGGCAGGTGCGTATATCAGTCTTTAGGGTGTGGCACAGTTCAAATCCATCACTTTCAGGCATCATCACATCACTAATGATGATGTCAGGCATAAGATCCATAGCCATATTAATCCCTTGTTGTCCATCGCTGGCCTCAGAGATTTGGAATGAATTTTCTAAACGAAAACGAATATATGCCCTCACATCGCCATTGTCTTCGATGACCAAAAGATGTGGAACTTCATTGGAATAAGATTCGGAAGAAAAAGCTTCACCACGCAGATTATCGACCAAAGTGAATGATGTGTCTGGTACCGATTTTTTTAGCGATTGAAGTTGATTTCCATCAATCAAATCATTAGTTGCAAGGTGGTTCTTACCCAAAGGAATCTCAACTTTAAAAGTAGATCCATGGTCAATCTTACTTGTAACTGATATGGTACCACCGTGCAATTGAACCAAATCCCTAACCAATGCAAGTCCTATGCCACTGCCTGCGCCCTCAGTGTATTTATCCAGGTTGCCCTGGAAAAACCGATCGAATACATGAGGCAGATCATCTCTTGAGATGCCCCTGCCCGTATCGCTGACTGTCAGAACTACATTTCCGCTATCAAGACTCAAAGAAACCGTAACTTTTCCACCTGAGGGCGTGAATTTAAAGGCATTCGACAGGAGATTTTGGATGATTTGATCCATTTTATCCCGGCTAAACCAGAGGTGCACTTCATCGTATGGACAAATTAATTGTAAGTCAACATTTTTATGTACTGCCAGCGATTGATAGGCATTTACTACGCCTTTCAAAAAGGGAACAAAATTATCCTGTTGAGCACCCAGTTCCATTTTGCCGGCATCAAGTTTTGATAAATCGAGCAACTGATTGACGAGATGTAATTGACGATCGGCATTCCTATGAGCCATCTTCAAGAGATGCAATGTCTTAGGGTCGTCGCATCCGTCGATAACTTCTTGTAATGGTCCCTTCATCAGAGTAAGTGGTGTGCGGAACTCATGAGAAATATTGGCAAAGAAGGTGGATTTTAGTTTATCCAGCTCGATTATTCGACGCTGTTCACTGCGTATTGTGTTTATTTTATCAAAAAGTCCGTAAAACAATATCCCTGAGAAAGCAATTGATCCCAATTGGAATCCATATTGCAACCACGCATTCCGAATATTTGCCACGTTGATGCTGATCAAAAACATCACAGTGCCAAAAAACAATAAACCTATCGATATTAGTAATACCCTCGCTTCCTTATCATTTTTTATGGTTAAAAAAATTAAAGGTAAGATGAGCAGAACCACCCAAAAAACCATTAATAAATTATGTGAGGTATTTAATGTTTGCATATCCATCCCAAGCATCCACATAACTTGAGTGTAGGGTACGACAAACACGGTCGCCGCTAAAAAGTATGGGTAGTATTTAGGCAGTTTCTCTTTCAGCCGAACATATCCTCTGGTAAATAAAAATATAGATAAAAGGAGTCCTGAAATTATTAATTGACCGTATGGAATTAGAATACTGCCAAAGTCACCTGAAATAAATGCAGTATCCATCCCCTGTAAACGAATAAAGTACAGGGTAAAAAACAAGGTGATTGAAGAAAAATAAATAAATATTCTTTCTCTGAAGAGGACAAACAAGAAGAGACTAAAACCGCCAAAGAACAGCATGATGCCAGCATAGAAAGCATGCCAGATATAAGAATCAAAATGCCGATGCAGCAGAGGCCTGGCAGGTTGGATGGAAATATGGGTAAAATGCTCTGGTCCTACCGGTTTTGTGAACAAGGAACGAAAATAATATAGTTTTTCCTCCCCTGCATCTATTGATACCGGGGCATATGGATAGAATGAAGGAAAGCTCTTATCTGATAGATCAAACCATCTGCCAGTTAGTTGCTTATCCAGAAGTGTTCCATCTTTTACAAGGTAAACCCAATTTGTATCCGCTTCAAGACAAAAGCTAAAATAATCGTGACGAGCAGAGGAGCCTTCATTCCTCAATTTCAGCTTTGTCCATACAGTAAAAGGCGGCTCCGTTTGCATCGCAGGATGTGTTCGTTGAAACTCAATATCAGTGGAATTAACTATGTCCCAGATATCGTACTTCTTTTCTGTATCGACAAAGATGTATAGAGAATCATCAAAAGCAACCTTCTCTTGCACCGGATCGGTAAAAACATGAGTGTGTACAGTACCCTGACTAAAGGATACCACTGGGTTGTATGTAGTGATTACCAGGAGAAGGCTGAGCCATTTCCATGGAATATAAGTTAACTTGCAATTTGAATTATACGGCAAATTCATATGTTACAAGTTTGTGGACATCTTGTCGTGTTTTCAGAATCTTTCCCGGTGCTCCATTGATAAGGCAAGTGCCTTAGGGTGCAGAGATAAAAGAGTATCAATGAGTCTACTCCACCATCGATAAAAGCTCCCAATTCACTCCTTGCAATATTCAGTTTTTTGACCATAAAGGAACTCGGTGCAGCAGAAGTCGCACGTAGGAGGTCTCTGACCAAAATACCGCTATTGTGGTTGTAAAACGTAGATTCGGGATGATTGTGAAAAATATATGAACTGAAAGTGTCCGCCCGCTTTGCAATAATACACAAACCGGTTTTGAATTCCTCAGCCAACGCAGCCTCCAGTTTATTCACTTTAAATCGGGTTTTGCTAAAAATGGTCTGAATGAGTTGACCAAATGTATTTAACCTTTCGGCGAAAATTTCACCGCACATCTCCAAATACAGACTACTAACCTCAATGACCCTCATCCCTTTTGCCAGGCCCGAGGCTATGATGGCTCCCGTACTCGTTCCGCCAATCATATCGTAATAGTCCGATAGTCTGAACTCAGGATTGTTGTATCGCTTCTGGAGTAATTCCTCAATTTTTTCCAAAATACCCAGACAAAGCGCACCTCTTATTTCTCCTCCGTCCAGAGCCAGAATCCGCTTGGGACGGGAGGATTGAAGTCGTTCTGTAACAGTTGATTCCCGGCTTAGTGGTTCATTAGGTTCAAATTCCATTTGTTGATTGGCATCCATAGCACAGGTTTAACATTTTGTTAGATTATACGGCATTAAGACCTCCAGATTGACCAGGGGTGATAGCATTTAGAGATATTAAGTCAGGTTTCCACGATTAAAGCATCATTAAAAATTCCCTAAAGTTACAGTAAAATTTTTGTTGGACTCATTTATCTGATAAAAGCTTGTGATCACAGGAAATAGGAAGTAGCTTAATCCATTGATTACTAGAACAAACATCAAGTTTCAAGAAAGCAGGAAACGAATACTATCACCCTTTATCCAGTTTCGAATGTACGCGCCGTATTCGGCCCACGACATTTCATCTATATCGGTTTTGCTCATCTTTTCATTGATAGCAATATTGTAAAAGTCTCCTTCAAACTGATTTTATTCCTGCCAAAAAATGTTGGCACCTGGCAAGGGTGAGTCTTC
>SKLY01000174.1 GCA_007121335.1 Saprospiraceae bacterium
GCAGTTCAAAGGACATCTCTGAGCCGAGAGGTACTATAGCCCCGGCCTTTTTATCAATTTCATACGGTCTCACATCCAGTGGGCCAAAAGTCATCAACTTGAAAGTCCTCCCTTTAAAGGGCAAACCGCACTCGTGCAAAAGGGAAGCGAGATCGCGGTCGGCAAGCTGAAGTGTGCGATACAGCCAGGAGGACAGCGCATAGTTGTAATTGAAGGGAATTTTTCCCTTTTTGTCCAACCGAATATCCAGCTTAATCGTCATAGCAAATTGTTTTCGGCATAAATTTACCGCATTCGGAGAAAACCACCAAATAAAACCTGCCTTTTTCCAGGAAAACCCACCTGGAATCAAGCCAATATTATCCCTTACAGATAAAAACCACCTCCTTTTCACCCCGCCCACTCCCCATTCCCAACCAAAACCCTATATTTGCCTTACTTATGAACAGAAAAAGAAGGTCCAGATTGATTTTCGGGATTGTGATGGGACTCGTTACCATTTTTCTGCTGTGGCCGGGCTACCTGCTATTCAGTTCCATGGAGCCGTTTATCCTGGGTGTGCCGCTGTCTTTTGCCTGGGTTATACTCTGCACCCTGGTTGGCTTTGCTGCCTTGCTCGCACTGTACCTTTCCGACAGATCTACCCAAAAAGAAGATTAGATGGAAACAGGAACTATCATTCTTTTGGTGGTTGGATTGTACTTGCTGGCCTCTCTTTTGACCGGGATCATTCCCTCCTTGCGCATATCGAAAAGCGTGAGCGGGTATGTGGCGGGTGACCGGAGCATGAATGTCTTTATACTCTACTTTGTCTTCGGGGCTTCCATTTTCTCGTCCGTTGCATTTTTGGGTGCCCCCGGTTGGGCATACAGTCGGGGAGCTGCTGCCTTCTACCTCATCGCATACGGGGTGATCGGAATCGTGCCGCTCTACTTTTTTGGACCGCGCACCTGGAGATTGGGTAAGAAGTATGGCTACGTCACACAGGCAGAGTTGCTGTCCGATAGATTCAGCAGTAAATTCCTATCGGTCATGCTGGCCGTTTTGAGTGTGGCGGCATTCATTCCCTACCTCACTCTCCAAATGATTGGAGCGGGATACGTTTTGAATGTCATCAGTGAGGGGCTCATCCCATTTTGGTTGGGGGCGGCCATTACGTATTTTGTGGTATTGGTCTATGTCTATTTCAGCGGAGTGATGGGCGTGGGATGGTCCAATGCTTTTCAGGGGATGTTTATGCTGGTGATGGCGTGGTTTTTGGGGATCTATCTGCCTAATATACTCCACGGAGGTATAGGGGAAATGTTCCAATCCATAGCCGATGCGGGAAAAGGTGATATGCTGACAGCGCCGGGGCTGGATGCAGCAGGTGAACCCTGGTCATGGTCCGCTTACAGCTCAGCGGTTCTGATTTCGGCCGTGGGATTTTCCATGTGGCCTCACCTTTTTATGCGGTCCTACGCAGCCAGTTCCACAAACAGCCTTAAACTGAGTGTGGTGCTTTACCCCACCTTTTTGCTGTTTCTGATACCCATTCTATTCATCGGATTTTCAGCAGTTACCGCCTATCCCGGTGTGGAGCAGGCCGACTCCATACTTCCCCATGTACTTATGCAATTGGAATTGCCCGCGATAATCGTGGGTTTATTTTGCGCCGGTGCCCTTGCAGCATCCATGTCCTCGGGAGATGCCATTCTCCACTCGGCGGGTTCCATTTGGGTGCGAGATGGAATTAAGCCCTTTTACGGGAAAAAACTGGGAGACAAAACCGAGCGGTTGCTCATCCAAATATCTGTTTTGGTAATTGGATTGACCGCCTATCTGTTTGCCGTGGTAATCGATTACTCCATCGTGGGTTTGTTATTGGCCGCTTACGGAGGAGTGGCTCAGATATTTCCGGTCGTATTTGCCATGTTTTACTGGAAAAGAGCTACCAAAGCCGGTGCCCTTGCCGGTCTCTTTGGAGGAATTGTCGTGAATACCTTTTTCCTCCTTTTGCCGGAATTAAAGCCAATAGATATGCACGAGGGAATTTACGGACTTATCGTAAACCTGATTTTGATAACTTCCGTGAGTCTGCTCACTCCACGCGATCCGGAGGAAAAGGTATCCAAATTTACCGAAGGTTAGATTTTAGCTGTCACCCACAGCACCGGGAATAAATCAATCTCCCGGATTCGACATCTACAAGCATGCAAGTCCTCTTTCACCTCTAAATTTCCACATAAAATGACCAATTGGGACCTGATATCGTTATATTTGCATATCGGGTGGTTTTTTATACAAAGCACGGCCGGTACCGAATTCATAAAAGATCCGGGGTTTCATCAAAATTGTACAACCCATGACTGCAATCGGTAGAGAAATGAAGGAATTGATTCCCGAACTCAGTGAACTCTGCAGGGAGGTAATGGAGGAGGTGATGAAAATTTACAATGAGGACGGGAAACTTAAGGTGAATCGAAAAACAGATGGCAGCCCGGTCACCAATGCAGACATGATCGCCAATGAAATCATAGTCAACGGATTGAAAAAAATCACCCCCGGCATTCCCATTATTTCGGAAGAACTGCCCCTGCCTGAATACAGGGACCGGAAAAATACGGAATATCTCTGGATGGTGGATCCCATTGACGGAACCTATGGTTTGATAGAGCGATCCGGGGATTTTACCATAAACCTGGCCTTGATAAAAGACCGCGAACCCATAATCGGAATGGTGGGAGTGCCTGTGAGCGGAGAAATTTACAGGGCAGTTGCAGGTGGGGGTTCGCAGATTGAGAAAAACGGTCAGTACAGACAACTGGAAGCCAGCGTTTTTTCAAAAAAAGACCGGGGACTGCGCTTTATTTGTTCGCCCAATCAGGAGATGGAAAAACTCACCAACTACTTTGAAAAATTCAATCAACCCAGACTGAAATACCGCAGCGGAACCATCAAATTTTTAATGGTAGCTTCAGGCCAGGCGGACATCTATCCCAGTATAAGACGCATTAATGAATGGGATACCGCTGCAGGCCAGCTCATAATCGAGGAGGCCGGCGGGGTAGTTCTTCGGGCAGACAATGACCAACCCCTCAAGTACAACAAACCGGACCTTCGCAATCCTCCATTCATTGCCTACGGGGATATAAAGGATTTTCCATGACCGTCCGGCCGTCTATTCTGCACCTCTCCACAGCAAGAAGTTGGCGCGGGGGCGAAAATCAATTGCGTATCCTCTACCGGGAACTCGAAGCCCGGGGATTTAAACAATGCCTGATGATGCCCGCAGGTCTCGCTCTTTCCCGAATGAAAAAAGAAGGCGCAGATGTCAGGCAGTTGACCTCCAAAAATCCCTGGTTGCTGATTGACGCCTTGGGCATCGGACGAATTTGCAAAAAAGAGGGGATCGACATTATTCACGCTCACGATGCCAAAGCCCACAGCCTGGGAGCACTAGCTGCGGAAATTTTCGGAGCAGGCACCGGTCTGATTGTTCACCGGAGAGTTGACAACCCCATCCGTAAAAATATTTTAAGCAAGTGGAAGTACCACTGTAAATCGGTTCGCGCGCTGATATGCGTCTCTGATCACATCAGGAAAATTGTCGAAAATCACAGCCGCATCGACACTCACAAATTGCACACCGTTTATTCCGCAGTCGGCTCGGAGAACCCGGAAAAGGATCATCCCATGGATCTGAGAAAGCAAATCGGAATAGATCCAAAGACTAAACTGGTGGGCAATGTCTCCGCCCTGGCCGGCCACAAAGACCCCCTCACTTTCATTGAAACTGCAGCGCACATCCTTGAGGAAAGAGAGGATATTCACTTTGTCTGGGTGGGAGGGGACGATGGAATGGAGGATATTTGCAGGAAGCTCATAGCAGAAAAAAAGCAGCAAGACAAAATCCACTTGATTGGATTTGTAGAAAATGCCGCTGCTCTCATCTCCCAACTGGACGTGTTTCTATTCACCAGCAAAACAGAGGGCCTCGGTTCGGTGCTTTTGGAAGCCATGCAGCGAAAAGTCCCAATAGTATCCACCGATGCAGGAGGACCTGCAGAGATCATTTCCCACCGGGAAACAGGCTGGCTGGCGGAGGTGAAAAACCCCGGACAACTGGCAGAGGGAGTCCTTTTTTTTCTTGAAAATGCTGATCAGGCCAGGGAAGTAACAACCGAGGCTTATAAACAGATCGAGGGCCGGTTTTCGCCCCTTGAAATGACAAGGCAGGTTGTTGAGGTTTATAAAAATTGCACCTCATAATCCAAAACCCCACCAATTTATCCTACCGAAACCTAAGCTTAAGCAGCTAAATCCCCACAATCACAACCACAGAAAATTACGGTTGTTAGTTGAGGGAGAAACACAGAGATTGAATGGAGAGTAAGATCAATTATAAGGTATTCGGTGAGGGAGAGCCTGTGATAATAATGCACGGCTTGCTCGGCATGTTGGACAACTGGCAGACCTTTGCCAAAAAGCTGGGTCAATCCCACATGGTTTACACCCTGGACCTTCGCAACCACGGCAAGTCCTTTCACCACGGAGAGATGGATTACCCCATTATGGCGGAGGACCTCAGGCAGTTTATGGAAGACCACCACATGTTCAGAGCCAATATACTGGGACATTCCATGGGGGGCAAGGTGGCGATGGAATTTGCCCTTCAAAATCCCGATATGGTCAACAGGTTGATGGTGGCCGACATCAGTCCGGCGAAGTATCCGGGAGGTCATGAACACATACTGGATGCCATGCGGTCGGCGAATCTGGAATCAGCCGAAGACCGGGATGAAATACTGAAACATCTGATGAATGCCATTGAAGACGAGGGAATCGTGCTTTTTTTAATGAAAAACCTGAGCAGAAATAAGGGCGGTGGCTTCAGGTGGAAGGCCAATCTGGAGGCGATAAGCGACAACTACCACAATATACTTGACGAGGTCAACAGTTTTGATTCCTTCGATGCACCCACACTTTTTATAAAAGGCGGACAATCCAAATACCTCAGCGACCCTTACATCGACCCGGTTAAAGACCTTTTTAGCAGGTCACAGATACGCGAGATTCCCGACGCGGGCCACTGGGTACACGCCGATGCGCCCGCAGAAACCATGCGGCTTGTCAAAGAATTTTTGGACCGATAATCACAGGCGTGGATTTGAACCGGATGTACAATACCGGGGCCTGAAAAATAGTTATTGCCTACAATAGTTCAGAGAGAATGCCTGTTCCGGCAAAGGAAAAAATGGGCGACATTTGAATAGAAACAGCAAAATACTTTACATATATATAATATGAGCCTAAACAAGAAACCTGTCATTTTCGCAGCCATCATCGTGCTGGGTATCAGTCTGTATTCATTTACCCGGTACAGTACCGATTACTTCGAACTGACCAGAAACCTGGAGATATTCGCCAATGTCTATAAGGAGGTGAATTCATTTTACTACGAAGACCTCGACCACGGCAGATTGATGAAGACCGGCATTGATGCCATGCTCGGATCTCTGGACCCCTACACCGTTTTTGTGTCGGAAAATCAGGTGGAGCGGTCGCGTTACATGGCAGAGGGCAGGTACGACGGAGTGGGAATAGAGATTGAGGAAAAAGACGGACAAATAGTGGTGACCTTCGTTTACAGTGGATTTGGTGCCCACGATGCCGGAATTATGGCAGGAGATATTATAGAAAAAATGGAGGGCCGCGAGCTGGCCGGTTTTGAAAAGGAGGATGTGATTGTATTTATGCGGGGAGCTTCGGGAACGGATTTGGAAATGACCATCTACCGTCCCTGGGAAGACCGCCACTTCACTACCACGGTTGAGCGACAGGAGGTTTCCGTTCCCAATGTACCCTATTCGGGCTTTATCGATGACGGGATCGCCTATGTGGC
>SKLY01000236.1 GCA_007121335.1 Saprospiraceae bacterium
ACCACCGAACCGATAATCACACCCCCAATCCGAATCCACATTTTCGTCCAGCCCAGTATATTCATCAGGCTCTCGCCAATGATTACAGCACCGAGGCCCAATATCACAATGCCCACTCCCATATTGATGTCGGCAAAACCCTGGAGTTGCACAACCAGAAAGCCACTGATGGCAATAAATCCATTCGCAATGGCGAGTCCGATGACTTTTATAAAATTGGCATTCACCCCAAAGCCGCGGGCCATATTGGGATTGTTGCCCGAGGCGCGCATGGAGAGTCCAAAGTCGGTTTTGAGCAACCAGGTCAGAAAAACCACCAGGAGAGCAAATATGATCAACAGGGTGAGGAGTTCATTGTAGGTTCGCTCGGCAAATGGCTGCAAATAATTAAAAACGCTCGCACTGTCAAATGGAACTGGTACATTGGACCGACCGAGTATCGCCAGATTGACGGAGTAAAGACCGGTCATTACCAGTATTCCGCTCAGGAGGCTGTTGAGTTTCATGCGGGTGTGGATCAAGCCTGTGGCTGTACCGGCAATCATTCCGGCCACCGTGGCCAGGATCAAAGTTTCGACAATTCCCCAACCCGCGACCAGCCCGATGGCCGTGATAACGCCCCCGAGTGTATAGCTACCGTCTGCTGTAATATCCGGGAAGTTGAATATCCTCAGCGAAATGAATATTCCGAGGCAAAGTGCCCCGAGCGCTAATCCCAAAGTGATGGCAGTCAGATAAAACATCAGAGTTCCAGGGGTTCAAAACCGGCAATAACTTCCAATCCAAATTTATCGGCAGCCTCTTCATTGTAAACCTTTCTGCGCAGCTTTACGCTTTCAGCAGTGGGCAAAACGGTCCCGTCGCTATCCAGAAATTCCACGGCCTGTTCTCCGGCCTGATACCCCCATTCGTAAAAATCGGCTCCGTAAGCAGCCACAGCTCCTCGCGCCACAAGTCCGGCCTCGCTGGTGAAAATGGGAACTCCAGCATCGCTACACACCCTTCTTATGACTTCAAAGGAGGAAAAAATAATGTTGTCGGGAAGGGCAAAAAATACGTCGATGCCGCGATCCACCAGGGAATTGGCCACCAATTGTGTTTCAGATGAGTTGGTGACCGGCAGGGCATGCACTTCCAAACCTGTTTCCGCAGCTACCGATTTCACCCGCTCCAGGGCATTCAGGCTCTGGGTCTCTGCCTGGTTGTATATCAGTCCGATCGTCTGGACACCGGGCATCCATTCTTCTATGTAAATGAGAGAGGTGTCGATGTAACTCAGGGTCTCAAAAACACCGAATAAGTTTTTGGGAAAATTGGTGGGATCTGAAGTGAGTCCTGCCTGATCGGGTTCCGGTGCTACCATCATACAGACCGGAATATCCCCGCTTCGCTGAACGGCCGTGATGGTAGAAAGGGTGGAATTGGCAGCAATCAAATCCACCCGGTTGCTTGTGAAGTGCTGCATGGATTGCACCAGGGTGGACATGTCGCCCTGCGCATTTCGGAAGATTATCCGCAAATTACCCTGCTCCTCGCTCCAACCGCCATCCCTAAGCGCGTCGGTAAATCCCTCGCGGGCCAATGCAAGTGTGCTGTCCTCCACCGCATCCAAAAAACCTATTACAAAGCGGTCTCCATCAGATCCGTTCCCACAGGACATGAGGAGCAACAGGGGTATTAGTAAATATCTATTCAGCATAGTCAGAGTTTTTCTTTGATGGCTCCCGGCCTTTTTTCATTCCCGGTTCAATCGCTAAATTAACCTCACCGGACCACAAATGAAAGTTTGGACGGCAATTTAGTATATTTACCCTTTCATAACAAATGTAAAACTCATGAATAAGGTTACTCAACCCCTGCGAAAGAGGATACAAACTGCCGCCATAAAAAAGACCAGCACGCCCGTTGTTATTTATATAGCGGTGGGATTGGCCATTGTCATTGCAATCGCGATCAAGCCCCTGCACGAGGAGTTGTCACTGAATCTGACCTCGGAAATGATAGCTGTCGCCTTCATCATTTTTGTAGTCAATATTCTGCTGGTCAATTCCAAAAACAAGCAATGGAAGATCGTCAGTAAGCGGATGGACTATCTGATAGCACGGAATGTCAATCAAATCCGGGATGGTGTCGCCACTTTTGCCCTGGGTTTCAATCCCGAACTGAAAAAGGATCTGCCGGTAGAGCAGGCCATGACCGAGATGAGAAGCCAGCGCGATTTTCACTTCCAGGAGTGGGAGGCCCTCAGTCAGGAGGAATTTGCCGAGCGAATTGCCGACAATCTTTTTCAGGATGAGCAACTGGAGTATTTCAGTCACCGGGCTGAGCAATTGTGGAGCCTGCTCAATATGAAATACTCAGAATACCTGGCTCCTGAACTGGTCTCTCATCTCATGGACCTGCACATTCAGCTCAGTGACCTGTGCGCGCATATCCGCTCTTTCAAAAAGGCCAGTTGGTTTATCGAGGACAGTTTTTACTACCAGGAATCAGGGCGTAGAGGTGCTGCGCACAATCTGAGGACCATAATAGGCTTGGTATCGCGATTAAAGAAGGAGGGCTATTCAGAAATTCCGCGTATGCCGGAGATCGGGCAGGATGCATAATTGACGGACTGGAATCACAGTTTAAACTTCCCAGCCACACCTTTCCACCTGATCCAGTAGAGACTGATCCATGCGTAGATAAAGGTGGTAAAAAAGGTGAACAGGCTGTACATCACAGCCACAAGAGCCATTTCATTCGAACCGAGGAGAGAAGCTGCCACAAAGATCGCCAAGGCACTGTTTTGCAAGCCCACTTCAATCCCGACTGTAACTTTTTCCTTGCTGGTAAGCCCGAAGTAGTTGGAGATAAAAACTCCCCCGACAAAAGCCCCCAGATTCAAAAGGAAAGCTGCCAAAAACACAAGAGGCTGCTCAAAGATGCTGTCTGTGTCTCCGTTTTCAGAAGCGATAAAAACACCGAGGAAGACTACGAGAAGGATGGTCGTCATAATGTACTTCAGCGGTTTTTGTATCCGCTGCATCAAAAGCGGGAAAAGGTGATTCAATAAGACCCCAATCCCCACGGGGAGCAGTACAGTGAGTGCAATTTCCTCCACAGTGTGCCAAAAGGGCATTTCAACCGGCTGAAAATCCCGCATGAAGGTACTCTGGGCAAGCCCCACAAAGAAGGGAACCGTCATCAGAATCAAAATGCTGTTGAGGGCAGTCAAACTTACCGATAGGGCAACTTTGGCATTGAGGATGTAGGTGATGAGGTTTGAAGCGGTGCCCCCGGGACAGGCGGCCAAAATGATCAGTCCTACCTTATAGACAGGATCAATGGGCCAAATGAAGGCCAGTAAAAATGCCAGGGCCGGCAGGTACAACATCTGACCTCCCAAACCGACAAGGATACTCTTTGGCTTGCGAAATATGGCTGTAAAATTCTCCAGCCGCAAGCCGGTTCCTATACCCAGCATTATTAAAAAAATGGCAATGGGCAACAAACTGTCTGAAAACAACTCCTGACTCAAGATGATCTGATTATTTTCTCTACATGCGAAGTATCCCGCGGGGCTTCCAATATTTTCGGGCGCGAATATACAAACGATTGGCTGTTACTTTAGTTGCGGAAAGTCGAACATTACGAATAGCCCCACTTTGATTTTAATCACCTACATTTTTCACCCGAAAAATTTTCTCCTAAATGTCCACCTCAGCACCCGCAAGTATTATGATTTCCCGTTTTTGAAAATAGTTGTAACTTAGGCCTTTGTAACGATTCGCAAAACGGCTGATTCGGCATCCACTTTTTATACAAGGGCCTGGTTAACCGTAAAAGCTCCAAATTGCTAACATTCATTCACTGAAAATAACTAAGCATGAAAAATTTCCTATCCCAGAGTCTGGTTGCAATTGCGCTTTTAATGTTTTTTGGCTCCTGCCAGGAAGCCGAAAAGGAGGAAAAAATCCCGGAGATTATCATAACCGGTCAAATACTGGGTCTTAATGAGGAGGAAATTTCAGTCTCCCTGTTTGACATCCTCAAGGAAAGCTCCACAGACGAAGCGGGGAATTTCGAATTGAGGTTTGAGTACCCGAAAGCCGCTTATTTTGAAGTTGCCCCTGGAAGGGTTGGCATGGATTTATTTCTCAGCCCCGGAGACAGTATTCATATTGAACTGGACAGTGACAATTTCCCGGAATCTTTCAAAGCAACGGGAGACCGCAGCCGTGAAAACAACTATCTGGTAAGGCATAAAGCGATGATCTCGAAAGAGCATCAATTGAATTTTAATATGTCCCTGTTTGAGCTCGAGAAAGAGGACTATTTTGATGCGATCGAAAAGGCGGAGAATGCACTGAATCAGGGACTGGACAGTTTGAAAAATACAGGAGAAATACACCCGCTGTTTGCACAACTGGAAAGAGCTTATCCAACCTATCGCATCGCGATTCTCAACAACATGTATCCGAATTTTCACATGCACATAAAGGGTATAGAAGATGAGGAGGATCTGGATTTTCCAAAAGAAGCGAAAGAGGAGGAGTTGATGTCATTGGATAACAGCAATCCCGACTATCTCGTGCTTCCGTTTTTTAGAGATGTTCTAAACTCTCAAATGTATCGGGCCTTCTCAGATGAAATACCTGATGAAGTGTATGACGGTGATGCTGCAAAGGTGATTGGAGCAGAAATTGATATGATTAATAGCTTTTTTGAAAACCCACAAATTGCCGAGTACGTGACTTTTGACTATATCAAAACCATGATTTCCCTTAGCGGACCGGGACCAATTAATCAATTTTACGATCGGTTTTTGGAGGAATTGGAAAATAGCGAATTCGCTGAAATTTTAAGGGGAGAAATGGCTAATTGGGAAGATCTGCAACCCGGAAATTCCGTTCCCGACTTCGAATTTGAGGATATCAATGGAAACGATATACGCCTCTCGCATCTCAATGGAAGATTGATTTACATCGATGTATGGGCCACCTGGTGCGGTCCGTGCTTAAGAGAGCATCCCTACTGGGAGGAGCTCGTAGAGGAGTTTGAAGGTGAGGATGTTGCATTTCTCGCCATTTCCATTGACAATTCCAAAGATCCCTGGCTGAAGATGGTTAACGACAAAGGACTCTCAGGTCACCACTGGTTCGCAGAAGATGCCTGGAACTCTGAATTTGCATCCCACTTCCTGGTCAATTCAATCCCCAGATTTATCCTTTTGGATAGGGATGGAAAAATTCTGGAACCCTCGGCCGAGAGACCATCCGGAAATATCGCCTCGACCTTGAGAAATTATTTGGAAAGCATTTAAAACACATCCCATGTCCCATACCGGAATTCCCAATCGAAAAGGAACGCGCCTCATGGTAATTGACCTGCAGGAGAGGCTCATACCCGTTATTCACGAAAAGGAAAAGCTGGTCAAAAAAGTAAATACCCTCATCCGGGGAATGGAAATTCTGCAAGTGCCCACCGTGGTCACAGAGCAGTACCCCAAAGGAATTGGCCACACGCTCTCCGATATCAAAGTGCCTGATAGCGCCGAAGTACACGAGAAAATGTCCTTCAGTTGTATACGCGATGATAAAATTGCCGGGGGCAGTACGATTGCACAGGCCACTGATCTGGTCCTCTGCGGTGTGGAGGCCCATATCTGCGTGCTGAATACCGCTCTGGATGCGCTGGAAAAGGGACAAAGGGTCCACGTGGTTGCTGATGCGATTTCATCCAGATTCCCGGAGAATAAGCACTACGGCATTGAGCGATTGCGGCAATCGGGGGTTTTTATTGTAACGGTCGAAATGATCCTCTTCCAGTTGATGGAGGAAAGTGGCAATGACGAATTCCGCGCCATTAGTAAGTTGATAAAATAGGAGTTCC
>SKLY01000021.1 GCA_007121335.1 Saprospiraceae bacterium
GAAAACAAAAACGCCCATCTCGTTGAAAGACAGGCGTTTGAAAAATAAATTTGAGGTCGGGAGCGGATTCGAACCGCCGTACAAGGTTTTGCAGACCTCTGCCTAACCGCTCGGCCACCCGACCTTTATAATTCAGAACTGCAAATATACAACCTTTGCATCAATACGACACAAATTGCGGCAAATTGTTTTAAATCTCATAAAAGTTTGAGCCGGTCTCTGTATCTCATTCAGCCTGCAACATAAAAACAGGGGTTTGGGGCGTGTCGGAGTTGGAAAAATCCATGATAACACCGGGGTTTCCGGACTTTTCGACAATGCCAATTTTTTCGTCCGGTTTTTCATGCTGACTGAGCACCCACTGGTGCATATTCCAGGGTTCATAAACCTCGAAGGGCACGTATTTTTCGCCCTCTTTGGCCCAATTGGCGCTCAGTAAAAGTCTAAGGATGCTGACGTGCCGGTTGTTGATACCCATGCCGCCGATGAGTCGCTCCGGCACTTTTACAAATTCAATCCATTCTGACCGCCAGGGACTGAAATCAATTTCCGCCACCTCCAAAAAACTGATGGCATACATCGCACAGCCTGCTCCCAATCCCTCACGGGGCCTGTTCAAGCCGTTGTATATACTGCAAAAGCCGGATTCCCGGTAATTTTTGTAGTAATACACCAGCCGTTCAAATACCTCTTGTGAAACTTCAAAAGAAATGAAACTCATGGCCTCCGCCTCCATCAATGCATCCACCGAAGTCCTCACCTCATCCGTATCCTGCATCCTTCCCTCAATATCGGCAAACAAAATGCCCATACCATAGCCCTCTCTAAAAGTTTTGCTGAAGGCTGAATTCCGTTGGTCTCTGGTCATGCCGGTGAGAATATCCACGTCCGATTCGCTGCAGTGAAGTCCGACGTAAATATGACCCAGTGGGTAGTCAACAGGTCCGGGGCTGCTCGAAAACTGATTGACCAGGGTCGTACGCATCAGTTTTGAGGGGCTTTCCCAGTTTATTTCAACCGGTGAGGGCACAATGTACAGACTGAGTTCCTGTCCCTTTGCGGAAAGACCGACTAGGATTAAGAAAGACAAACTCAATGTAAGAGTCTTCAGCATTGCAGTGATTTACATTCCCAATTGTCAACACGAATAACGCTTTTTTGCTGCTGCCGGGTTTAAAAACGATGACCAAATTGCGAAAAATATCCCTTACGAAACCAGATTCAATTGCCACATCAGCAGCCCGGTTGCAAACTTTTTGCGCTAATAATGCTTTTATTTTAAGGGAAAGCAAGATGATTGGCAGTTCCAAAATACCAATTGATGTTAGACTGTCAATCCCTTTCCCGATTGTAGAAAAAATTTTGAAAGATGCCCGTTTGAAAAATCAACAGATTGGGCAAAACTTTAATCACAATATTCCTATGAAAGCAAGAATTATTCTAACCATTGCAGCGATCGCATTTTTCACAGCAGAACTGCTAGCACAAGCAGCGCGCAACCTACCCAGAGATACCGGGCCGATACAGTGGACCACGGGAAACATTATCATATTTATCATCGTCCCCATACTCCTCATCATATTCCTGTATTTCTATGTCAAACAACTGACCCGGGACAAACTAAAGGAGCGGGAAGAGGAAAAAGAAGAAGAAAATAAGGATAAAGATGAGTAAGGCAAACGAAATGTGCTCATCTATCACATGCTAAGCCTTGATAAATATAATGATTTTGAAAAAACGGCGGTGGATCTAATCAGCGATTAATGTAGTAGATAAAATCAGTTCGGGGAGGATCGGTGAGACCGACCTGTCTCCCAATTGTTATGAGTTGGCCCCTGTGATAAGTGGCGTGATTAAAGACGTGCAAGGCGATGCCATCGACACCCACTGCATTTCCGTTTCTACCCAACATACGCTCGCTTTCAATATCCTCAGCCGTCATATTCACTACAAATTCCTCAAAGTCTTTTGACCCTTTGATAAAACCCTCCATCAATTCTTCCGGACTTCCTTCGAAGTCCACTCCCGGAGGTGTTCCCCAGGGTTCCTCGCGCAGGGTATTCAACCATCCAAATTCGGCATTCCAGAGATGAAGTAAGGTTTTCTCCAGTGAGGGAAAACTGGATTCTACTTCACGGTAGAATTGCTCTTCTGAGGCGCCGGAAATCCATTCTACCAAACGCTCATTGGCCCAGCGATTATAGGATGCATAAGTTTTCAAGAGGTTGTCATGTCCATGGTTTTCCATCACTTCCGGTTTTAATTCAGAGGCAGAAACTTCTCGCTGGGAGTAAACAAACCCCAGTGCAAACAAGAAGATTCCTCCGATTAGATAGGTAAAAAAGGTTTTCATTGGCAAAAATTTTCAATGGTGAACTTAATCGTCTCTCCACAGCAATCCGGCACGGGTTTTTAACGCTAAAATCCGCAATAAGCGTCAGATACACCGGTAACAAACAAGCTGGAAACCACAAATACAGGCTTCGGGTTCAATATTAAAGGGCCAAAAATTATAACACCGGAAGTGAGACCGGCAGTTCTATGCGATATATTCTCTGATAAATGGGTTATTGGCCCGCTCGTAACCAATGGTAGTTTCCGGTCCGTGCCCTGAATATACCACCACATCATCGGGCAAAGTGAGGAATTTCTCCTTGAGGGTGGTCATGAGTGTTTCAAAATCGCCTCCGGGCAAATCGGTCCTTCCAATGCCCTCCCTAAAAAGCACATCGCCACCGATTATATACTTTCCGCTTTCTGAGTAAAAAGAAACGCTGCCCGGCGAGTGGCCCGGAGTAAATATCACCCGCAACTCCTCCTCACCGAAATTAATGAGCTGGCCATCCTCTAGCCATGCGCCGGGCTCGACAGTGGCCTCCAGCGGAATTCCATAAGCCTGCCCAATTTGGGGAGCGGCTTTCAGGACAGGTGCCTCTTCTCTGTGAATTTCCAAGTCCAATCCAAACTTTTCACTAACCAGCGCATTGGCAAAAATATGGTCCAGGTGGCAATGGGTGTTCAGCAATCGGACCACCTTTAGGTTCTTTTGCTTCAAAAACTCCAGGAACGCCCTCTTTTCACTTTCTGAATAAGCTCCGGGATCAACAACAATGCATTCGCCCGCCGATTCTACCACCGCGGTGTTCTGCTGAAAGGGATTGTAGGTAAGCACGTGAATTTTGGCCATGTCTGAATTTGTTTGACACAAAGGTATTGAAATGTACCCGGAAGCAGGATGCCGGGAAAAAAATTCCCTGTTCGTTTTCGGCGGCTGGGTGGAATAAAATTCCTATCTTTGGCATGGTAACCGGATGGCAACCGCCGGTTTTTGGCTAATCAAAGCTAAACTACTCAACCCGGAGGGAAAATATTTGTTTAATAGCCAATACTACATCACGGTATGAAAAACTACAAAATAGACCACTACAGACCCGGTGACCTGATTGAGATCATCGAATTGTTTAAAACCACCGTCAGGGAGGTCAACAAGCGAGACTACACTCCAGAGCAAATAATGGCCTGGGCCCCGGACGAAGTTGATCAAAAATTTTGGGCGCGAAGATTGAATCGCTACACCACCCTCGTGGCCCGAACCGATGATGGCATTGTTGGCTTTGGAGTCCTCTCCCCCACCGCCAACATAGAGATGCTCTATGTCCACAAAGACCATCAGTTAGAAAAAACCGGCACAGACATCTTAAACGAACTGGAAAAAAAGGCACGGGAAATGGGCATGAAAAAACTCACCACTCAGGCGAGCATCACCGCAAGTTCCTTTTTTGAAAAAATGGGTTACAAAACCGTAGCCAAACAAAAACAGCTGTTGCGCGGAGTCTCCCTGGAAGGGTATTCGATGGCTAAAAACCTGGAGGAATAATGGGTTCAGAAAGTGCCGGGGGAAAAACCCTCTTCAGCGAGAGCCAAAATTTCCTCATGGCTTTTCCACTACTGGCCATCGCCATGCTGTTTCTCAATCTTTTGTTTTTGTACGGCATCATCCAGCAGGAAATTTTTGAGAGGCCTTTTGGAGATCAGTCCATAAGCACCACGGGGCTAATTTTCCTACTAGTCTTCACCTTTATCATCACTGCATTTTTATACAGTCTCCGCCTGGAAATGCATTTAGAAAAAGACCGGATTCGGGTCCGTTTTTATCCGGTTCACAGGAGCTTCTATGAATTCACAACAGATCAGGTCGTGCAATGCTCAGTCAAAAAATACAAGCCCATGAGAGAATTTGGAGGCTGGGGCTTGCGGAAAAATTTGAGAACCAGGGCCAAAGCATGGACTGTAAGCGGCAACACAGGTCTCGAACTCATTTTCTCAGAAGGTCACAAACTGATGATCGGCACCAAAAAACCAGTTTCTCTTAAAACAGCACTTGAGGCCA
This sequence comes from Saprospiraceae bacterium, assembly GCA_007121335.1. GTDB lineage: Bacteria > Bacteroidota > Bacteroidia > Chitinophagales > Saprospiraceae > PWJY01. The sequence goes on from SKLY01000021.1 coordinate 4,391, forward strand.
GTGATTTCCCCTTGCAAAAGCCGTCCGAAAATGAACAGTGACTCTATCGCGCGGTTCTTAATGTTTTAACCTTTAATCTCCCGGGGGGTGGCTTTCAGTTAATTAATTCTGGGGAAAGTAGTACAATCTCGATAGTATGATGGATTTAGTAAAAAGAGTGGAAAATTCAAGCTGGTACCGAAAAGTAGATTCGGCCATCAGATCTTGGATGAGAAAATTTGGACTAAAAGCCCTGAGGATCAGTATTGGCATCATCTTTTTTTGGTTCGGGATTCTTAAGTTTTTTCCCGGCATGAGTCCTGCTTACGAACTGGCAGTAAACACGATTTCAGTGACGACCTTTGGGTATATACCCGATAGCAGTATCATTATCGGACTGGCAATTTGGGAAGTAGCTATTGGCATCGGCCTTTTGACGGGAAAATTGATGCGACTGACCCTGTTGCTCTTGTTTTTACAGATGCCCGGGACTTTCCTGCCTGTATTTATTTTCCCGGAACTCGTTTTTAATTCCATCCCCTTTGTCCCCACCATTGAGGGACAGTACATCTTTAAAAACCTGGTGCTAATAAGCGCAGCGATCGTACTGGGTGGATTTCTGGAGAAACACCCCACGGGAGGAGTAAAGCAGATCGAATAGAAATGGGCAGACGATTGTTGCTTTTTTACTGAGGTTGAATGGATTTACATGCATTTCGAGAGTTATGTAATTTTTCAATCGAATTGTGAAAAAAGACCGACCAGCAGCAAATTGACTAAACCCCTTTGAATCTATCAATTTCCCAAACTTTACTATCTTTGACAATCACACATAACTTAATAAACTATGCAAGTAAAAGACCTATTCAAGACCAACGACTACAAGGCATTCTTCATAATCCGGCTCATATTGGGCTACGTTTTTCTGGTGGCCGGTCTTCAGAAGTTCATTTTCCCTGAAGACATGGGACCAGGTCGATTTGAGGACATGGGATACGGTTCGCCGGAATTTACCGCATACTTCGTAGGTCTGTTTGAAGTACTTTGCGGACTGTTGATGCTCCTGGGACTCGCCACGCGTTTTGCTGCAGTTCCGATCATCGTCATTATGCTGGTCGCAATTGCAACCACCAAGATTCCGGACCTGATGGATGGAGATTTTTGGAGATTTGCTCATCGTGTGAGGCTGGATCTCAGCATGTTATTGACTGCGACCTTTGTGCTGATAAGCGGTGCTGACCGGTTTTCGCTGGACCACAAATTGTTCAACAAGCCCGATGAACAATAGCGACCACCCACAAAATATATTGACTGAAATCCTCAAAAAGGGCAGCTAAACATCCCTTTAACCCTTGCTATTCAACCAGAAACGGCGGATTTAAAAATTTTTTTGTATCTTTGCAACGCAAAAAAATGGTGACTATAGCTCAGCTGGTTAGAGCATCAGATTGTGGTTCTGAGGGTCGTGGGTTCGAATCCCATTAGTCACCCACC
>SKLY01000199.1 GCA_007121335.1 Saprospiraceae bacterium
TAACAATAAACCAATTACTCCGGCTGAAGAGGAGATCAAGAGAAATCCCAGGTCAAGGAGTGCGAAACTGAGAATAGCAGAGAGAATATGAATTACGACAACATCACAACCACCATGGACGATTCGCCTCAAAACGGCGATGAGAAGTCCCCGATGACAAGAGCTGAGCGATGGTTTGCAAAGCTGCCCTTCATCTACCTGGTGATTTTCCTTTGTGCTATATATGTTTTTTCTGCCCATCAGGCAGAGAAGAAGGTTCGGAGCATCCAGCATCTGCAGGCCGAATTGGTTGAAATGAAATGGGAGTACACTTCACTCAATGCGGATTGGATGTACTCATCGACACGCTCACAAGTGGCTGAGCGAGTAGCACCTGCCGACCTTAAGTGGACGGGCAGGACACCGGTGATTATTGAAGTTGGTAAAAACAGAGGTAAGTGATGGATAAGAGGAAAGTGCTTCTTCTGAGGGTTTATCTGGTCGCTATTGGATTTATCCTCTTTGCATTCCTCATCGCTTTCCAGTTGGTAAAAGTGAGTTTGATTGAGGGTTCTCACTGGAGGGCCCAGGCCGAAAGGCTCTATATAAAAACAGTAGATACAGAAGGTGACAGGGGAGATATATTGAGTGCCAATGGATTCCCCCTTGCAACTTCACTTCAGTTCTTTGACATACGAATGGATCTCAATACCCAGGCCCTGGACGACAGAACTTTTATGTCCGAGGTCGATTCTCTGGCCTGGTACCTCTCGCGCTATGTGAATCCGTCAAAAAGCCCAATGGCCTATCGAAATCACCTGATCTCGAACCGCAATGCGGGCAACAGGTACTTGCTGCTCAAGCGCAATGCCACCTTTGACGAGATGAAGAGGATAAGCGAATTTCCCATACTGAGAAGGGGGCAATTCAGAGGGGGTTTGATAGTCGAGCGTAAAAGCAGGCGGGTAAAACCCTTTCAATCGCTAGCATCCAGAACCATTGGTCTCGACAGACCAAATGCGCCAAATGTGGGATTAGAAGCCGCCTTTGACGATTATTTGAGAGGTGAGAGGGGAGAGCGCGTACTGCAGCGTATATCCGGCGCCAACTGGGTGCCGGTGGGTGATATATCTGCATCCAATCCCCAAAGAGGGGCGGATGTGATTACCACCATCGATACCGATATACAGGATGTGGTGCACAACGCGCTGAAAAGGGGCATTGAACATCACCGGGCCCGGATGGGTGTGGCGGTGGTCATGCGAACCGAAACCGGTGAAATTGTCGCCATCTCAAATCTCGAGCGCAAGAATGGCCTATTGGTTGAATCATACAACCACGCCATAGGATCGCTAATAGAACCCGGTTCTCTCTTCAAGCTGCCCTCTATAATGGCAATGCTGGAAGACGGCCTGGTTTCCCTGGACGAAAAAGTGGATTTGAACAGGGGCCAAACCAGGATATGCAACAGAATACTGAGGGATTCCGAGCCACATGATCTCGAATTGACCTCCGTCCGGGAATCCTTTGAGATGTCCTCCAATGTGGGGATCGCTAAACTGGCTGTCGAGCGATACAGCCAAACCAACACAGAGGAGGCCTTTATTTCCAGGCTCAAAAATTTTGGTCTGGATAAAATGACCGGTATCGAACTGGCAGGGGAGGCCAAACCATACATCAAAGACGCAGGAGATGTTTCGGCCAATTGGTCTTGTCTCTCGCTCCCCTGGATGTCCTTTGGTTACGAACTCTCACTGACACCATTGCAAATGTTGACTTTTTACAATGCAGTGGCAAACAACGGAAAAATGATGAGACCGCAACTGGTCCGCGAATTACAACGAGATGGCAGGTCAATTAGAAAATTTAAACCGGAGGTGCTGGATGCTTCCATCGCCAGCCGGGAGACCATAGAAAAGGTGAAAGACCTGCTGGTTGGAGTGGTTGAGAATGGAACGGGAAGACGGGCGAGAATCGATGGTTATCCTATCGCCGGAAAAACCGGAACATCACAGATAAATTACACTGATGTCAACCGGGAAAGAACCCTGTACCAATCGAGCTTTGCCGGGTTTTTCCCAGCCGATGACCCTGAGTACACCTGTATAGTGCTGATCTCAGAGCCCAGGGAAAATGGGTTTTATGGTGGTACGGTTGCAGGACCGGTTTTCAGAGAAATAGTGCAAAGGATAAGGGCCATTCAACCTGGTGACCATCCGATGGAGCTCGCAGAGTTTGCAAGTGAGTCAGGAATGGCTTCCTACCCCTTTTGGCAGGTGGGAAAAGCAGAGGAGTTTCGATACCTCTTTAATTCGATGGGGCGATTCCCGGCCATGGATGAAGGGGCTGAGTTTGTAGTGATAATGCCCGACCAGGAAGTAGGAACCAAACTCCGAACGAGGAGAGTAAGTGAAAATACGGTCCCCAATGTTGTGGGAATGGGGTTGAGAGATGCATTGTACGCGCTTGAACGCGCAGGCCTGGAGGTCAGCGCAAACGGCTACGGCAGAGTGATAGAGCAATCTGTTCCGCCGGGTTCAAGGGTCGAAAATAAAAATATTAGTATCAGACTGGATATTTAAAAGTTCTTTGAAATACTACCCAGGTTTATGAAAGTCAGGGATTTGCTCAAGAAAGTCCGCCCGGTCGTTGTCAGCGGAAATCGAGAAGTGGAGGTTAAAAATCTGCACATCGATTCCAGATCGGTTGGCCCCGGAGATTGCTTCGTGGCCATTCAGGGCAGCAAAGTGGATGGGCATGAATTTATAGATCAGGCCCTGAAAAATGGCGCAAAAGCTGTGGTCGCCCAGCGGGAAGTTTCGCTCCCGGAGGTTGTCACCCTTTTTATGGTGGAATCCTCGAGAAAAGCATGGAGTGAAATGGCTTGTAGTCTGTACGAAAATCCCTCAAGGGAAATTGATCTGATAGGGGTGACAGGTACCAATGGCAAAACCACGGTGGCAACGCTGCTCCACGATCTGTTTACGGAGTTGGGATACCGATGCGGGCTCATTTCTACGAACAGAAATCTCATTGGGAATGAGGAGGATGCCGCAACGCATACCACCCCCGACCCAATGGAACTGAATGGACATTTGAGGCGAATGGTGGAGTCGGGATGTGAATATGCCTTCATGGAAGTAAGTTCACACGCACTGGATCAGGAGAGAACTTTTGGGGTCCGGTTCGCCGGGGCAATTTTTACCAATTTGTCCCATGATCATCTGGACTACCATGGAGATTTTAAGTCTTATCTCTACGCCAAAAAGAAGCTCTTTGATGATTTGGAGCCAGATACTTTTGCACTGACGAATGCGGATGACCGGAACGGAAATGTGATGCTTCAGAATTGCAGGGCAAAAAAAGTGAGCTACGGTCTCTACCGAAACGCGGATTACAAAGCGAAAGTGGTGGAGAACAACATAGAGGGCTTGCAACTGGAGATAGAAGGCCACTCAATTCACTTCTTGCTTACCGGAGCCTACAATGCCTCCAATTTACTCGGGGTCTACGCTGCCGGGAGAATGATGGGATTTGAAGAAATGGAACTGTTGACGGCGATGAGTGCGCTAAGAGCTCCGGAGGGCAGATTGGAAAGGGTACACGACTTGACCGGGAAACCGGCGGTCTTTGTGGATTACGCACACACCCCGGACGCACTTGAAAAAGTACTGAGTGCACTTGCCGGAATGAAGCGAATGGATCAGAAACTATTTGTGGTTTTTGGTTGCGGTGGAGACAGGGATGTGTCAAAAAGACCGGAAATGGGTAGGATAGCCTCCAGGATTGCTGACGAAGTAATCATCACTTCAGACAATCCGAGAACCGAAGACCCGGTGGCAATTATCGAAGATGTAGCTGCGGGAGTCGAAAGTGGGGAGGTGTTCAAAGTGAGAAAAATAAGCTCCAGACAGGAGGCCATAAAGGTGGCCTGTCAGTTGGCCGGAAATGACGACATAGTAATCGTAGCCGGTAAGGGGCACGAAAAATATCAGGACATCAACGGGGAAAAAGTTCCCTTTGACGATAAAGAGATTGCTCGCAAGGCTTTACTCAGCCGCGCAGAGTGAAGAGGTAGGTTTTTATATCAATTTCAGGTTGGTAAACAGATGCAGCTCGGTCGCCGAGAAGATTGGTTGGAACTTTTTCCGGTGACCGGCTGCCTTCTGTTCTAACACAGTGCAAATGTTGTACCACTTTTTTGAATTCTTAGAAAAAAATGTCGATTTGCCCGGAACAGGGCTCTTTCGATTCTTGACGTTCAGGGCGGGTTTAGCAATAATTATCTCCCTGATCATATCAATGGTCTTTGGAAGCAGGATCATAAGATTTTTGAAACGCAAACAAATTGGTGAATCGGTCAGAGACCTCGGACTGGAAGGCCAAAAGGAAAAGGAGGGTACTCCCACCATGGGGGGCTTGATCATTGTCCTGGGTATTTTGGTTCCGACGCTTCTGCTGGCAGACCTCACCAATATTTACATCCAGCTCATGCTGTTGGTGACCTGTTGGATGACCGTCATTGGCTTTGCCGATGATTATATTAAGGTCTTCAAGGGAAAAAAAAAGGGCTTGAGCGGGAAGTTGAAAGTAATAGGTCAGGTTGGACTTGGCCTCATAGTGGGAGTAGTCATGTTGGCTCATCAGGATATTGTGGTTCGAGTCAGCCTGGAAACAGCCCAGGAAAAAGGTTATGAAATTATCAGGGTAGTCGAAAGACCCCAACTATTTAACAATACTGAACAAGTGGAAATGGCATACGCAAAGACAAAATTGACCAATGTACCTTTTTTCAAGGGGAATAACCTTGATTACAAAGGGTTGGTTGCCTTTGCGGGAGACAATGCAGCGAAGATATCTGACATTTTATTTGTCATACTGGTCATCTTTATAGTCACAGCCGTTTCCAATGCCGCAAATTTGACCGATGGCCTGGATGGTCTCGCTGCCGGAGTTTCTGCGATAGCGGGCGCCATACTCGGTGTTTTTGCCTACGTATCCGGCCACAATATTTTCGCCGACTATCTCAGTATTTTGTACCTGCCCTTTTCGGGAGAGTTGGTGGTCTTTAGCGCTGCTTTTATCGGGGCTTGTATAGGTTTCCTCTGGTACAATGCCTACCCGGCCAAAATTTTCATGGGGGATACAGGCTCATTGACCATTGGAGCTATCATTGCTTCCCTGGCGATCATCTTGCGAAAAGAACTCCTAATCCCCATTTTATGTGGGATATTTCTGATTGAAAATCTATCCGTCATCATACAGGTGGCGTGGTTCAAATATACCAAAAAGAGATACGGAGTGGGTAAGAGGGTATTCCTCATGGCCCCGCTTCACCACCATTTCCAAAAACAGGGAATGCACGAGTCACAAATTGTGACGAGATTTTGGATTGTCGGCGTACTGCTGGCAGTAATAACTGTAATAACACTTAAGATAAGATAGATAATGACTGTTGCGAGAAACTTATACAGATTTTTAAGAGGGGAAAAATACATTTGGCTCGCCATGTGTATCCTTCCCATCGCATCTGTGCTCGTGGTGTACAGCGCCTCGGGAAGTCTCGCACACATGGCGCGCGGCGGCAATACGGAGTTTTACCTGATGAAGCACAGTACAGTCTTGTTGATCGGACTGATGTTTACCTATATCTGCTACCGGTTGCACTACATGACTTTTGCCCGGTTTTCGGGTCTGCTCTTGTATTTCTCCATCTTTTTATTGCTCTTAACCATGACGCATGGGGTGGAGATCAACGGAGCGAGAAGATGGCTGATGGTGCCTCTGTTGGATATTACTTTTCAAACTTCGGATCTGGCCAAATTGGCGCTGATTCTATACCTGGCAGCACAGCTTTCACTCAACCGGCAATGCACAAAAGA
>SKLY01000084.1 GCA_007121335.1 Saprospiraceae bacterium
AACTCTACCGCTGAAGACCCGGAGCTGTGGTTTGATGCTGAAAAAATGGAGGCCGTTCTGACCAACCTCATTTCAAATGCATTCAAATTCACTGAGCCTGGTGGCGATATCTCTGTAAAACTCTCCGATACGCCTAAAAAGGTCATTCTGGAAGTTGCTGATACCGGAATAGGAATTCCCGCTGAAAAACTGGACCATATTTTCGATCGCTTTTTTCAGGCGGAAAACAAGGTGGAAAGCACCATTGAGGGCAGTGGTATCGGACTGGCTATTGTCTGGGAATTCATCGAATTGCACAAGGGAACCATTGAGGTAAAAAGTGAGGTGGGAAAGGGCACTACCTTTACACTTGGTTTTTTAAAGGGTAAAAAGCATCTGGACGGCAATGATGTATCGCTTGTAAGCGAGAAGGTCCATACACCCGGGGAAAACTTGCGACGAGATGACCTTTTCTTAGAGGAATCAGAAGAAGTTACATCCGCTGAAAAGGCAGGAACAGTTCTTCCCACTCAGGGAACTGCGGGAACTGCTTCCATTCTTATAGTTGAGGACAACAGCGATGTCAGATCCTACATTCGAAGCCAGTTTACAGAGAATTACCACGTTCTGGAAGCTGCCGATGGCCGGGAGGGAATTGAAATGGCTGTAGATCACCTGCCTCATCTGATCATTAGCGATGTGATGATGCCGCACAAAAATGGCTTTGAACTCTGCGAAACCCTCAAAAAGGATGTCAATACCAGCCACATTCCCATTGTTTTGCTCACGGCAAAATCCGAGCACAATGCAAAGTTGGAAGGTCTTGAATACGGTGCCGACGATTACCTCACTAAGCCCTTCAACTCAAAAGAACTGGAGCTTAGAGTCCGCAACCTAATTGAGAACCGCATTCAAATCCGCAAGAAAATTCTCCAATCTCCCGAACTCGCCTACCACGGCGTCAAAACCAGCCCCGTGGAGAGGGAGTTTTTGCAAAATGTGAGTTCTTCCATCGAGGAAAACCTGGACAATCCTCAATTTGGCGTTCCGGCTCTTGCAAAAAAAGTGGGCCTCAGCCAGGCTCAACTCAACCGGAAGTTAAAATCGCTGGCCAATCTCACCGCCGGAAAATACATCCAGCACATTCGCCTCAACAAAGCCCTCGAATTGTTGAAATCCGGAGAGTACAATGTCTCAGAAGTAGGCACCATGACCGGATTCAATAGCGATGCCTACTTTGTAAAATCCTTCAGAGAGCAATTCGGCCGCACTCCTGGCTCTTTGATTAAGGATTCCTGACCGATTCTGCAACCAGTCTGTGGTAAAAAGTTCAGCTGAAGATGTAAACCCTAACATGGGGAATTTGCCATTTATGATTTCCAAAATGGGTATGAGAATTTAATTGGAATTGGCCAATATGCACATTTAGATGTGCAAAAAAGACCCAAAAGTGCACATTAGGATGTGCAAAATGGCATTTTGAAACCGTATTCACCAGGCACAAAAGACCCCAAATAGCAGATGAATTCTGGTTGCCGATAGGCTTATCGTTGGCATAAATTATCGGTCAATGCTGTCTCATAGAATAAGTATTTTCCAATTGCTTGTATGTAATGATTTCCAGCAGCAAAAGAGTATGCTAAGTGGGATAGTAAGGAGATATCCTACAACTTTACCCTTACTTTGTGACAATTATTGACTAAAAATGCCCTTTCTCTGTTACAAAGCATCGATAAAATTACCCTTACTTTGTTACAAGAAAGCAGTAAAATTACCCTAACTCTGTGCAATGACAATGGGAATTGCCACTGCCCTTAGGGCGAATTTTTCCAATCCTGTTATTCCGCCCGGTAAATTCCAATAGGACGTCCTCCGCTGGTCAAAGCTTCCATCATGAGGATATCTCCTTCGGATTGGCAAACGTAGTACCGGATGGTATCAAACCGCCTGTGATAACTGTCGTAGAGGTGGAAAAGGGGATGGTAAGACACCTCCCTGAAACCCTTTGCATCTACTGCCCAAACGGGAATTTCCTCTCCACCCATTGCCAAAAACATGCTCCCAGCTACACTGACACTTAGTTCGACGGGTAGGACTTCTGTGCCCGGCCCCTCCTCCGGCCACTCTTCATACAGAGGAATATCTAAGTAAAGCCTTTTAAACTCAAAGGTCTGTTCAAACCCCTCGTGGTAGTCCAATGAGCTTATGATCATATTAATTTGATAGGGGTCGTAAACCTGACCCGAGCTGGGAGAAGACACTCTGATGTTATCGTACCCCTCACTGCTGATTGCGAACACCACTTCATCCGCATTGTACTGAATTTTCTTGACAGATTCTCCACTGATTCCGGGAATACGCCTAAGGTAGGTTCTCCTCACAGGCAGCCCCGACTCATTTAGAAGTACCTGTTCTGCAGGCAGGTTTAAATACCAGTCGGGATTGGATTCAAAACGGTTTCTGAGCATGCAGTGCATCTCGTGCCAGATTCGAAGTGATTCAGAGAAAAAATTCTGCAAATCTGAATAGGGCCTAATGTTATCCGCATAGCGCAGGAAAGTGTTTTTGTACTCTGTGTAAAAGGTTTCCTCATCAACCAGTGGTTCTCCAAAATCCTCCTCCGACATAATCCCCATTTCTGCCAAATCCTGAACCACCTTCCTGAGGGTTTGCTCGCAACCGTACCGGCCCATGGTTTTCTGATCGTGCAATTCCATACCGATTTCAAGAACCGGCCCCTCCTCCGAGTCAACTACTCTTTCAAAGTAGAAAAATCCCGCCTCGCTGTCATTCAGACGCAAAGTGTATTCGGGGTCGATTCCCCCCTGGTTCCCCTCTGTAGCGGAAATGCCCACCGGAAATACCAGCAGCAAGAATACAGCCGAAGCAATGCTTGCGACCGACACCTTCATTCTTTGGGTAAAACCCATTTTGTTGTTGTTATTGGACGTCATTTGTAAAAATTTAAGCTGTTAAATAGTAAAAACCATTAAAAATTCTTCAAATAGAGAGATCAGCAACATGAGTGAATTTTGCTGTTCACCCAAAAAACCCCCAAAGATAATACTTTTCAATAATTCACAGCCCAATATTATTTCATAAAAAAATTCTTACGTTTGATGGACAATTGGGTTTGCGCAATCCTGTCTGAAGGTGTTTTTGAGTAGGATATGGGCTGTCTTCCGCGGCCAGGTAATTTTTTCGGAAAAATACCACCCTGTAAAGGAGGAAGCCGGCTTAAATTTTTCCCGATCTTTATTTACCTAATGAGCTGTTCCCACTGACTATACTGAATTGAGGTCTTTATCATTCGTCCAACCAATTCACATTGGTTGAGCGCCGGTTCGGTAATAAGGTGAAATAGACTGAAGAGTAGGATATTGCAAAATAGGATTTGGATGAGAAGATGATTAACCTATATAATATTTTGAAGAAGTTAATCAGTTGTTAGGCCGGTTAGCTACCTGAGCCGCGAACTCACAACTAAAAACCAACAACTCCCCTAAACCCAAACCAACTTCTCCTCACACAACTCCTGCTCCCCATCAAATCGATAGGCTGTCAAAACGCCACCTTTGGCCACTGAGAAATCCAGGCAACATGCATTCCTTGAAGCGAGCCGTGGTTGGCCTTTTAGCCAGTAGTGGCCGAAAAACACGGGTTTTTCTCCGGGTGGATAAAAGGGTATTTTGCTGTGGAGACTGGAGGGAATCTGCAGATCAACAGGAAAGTCTGTTGCAAGTGCCAGTCCCAGCTTCTTGTAGGTGTTTCGGTTGCGGTTTTCCCACCATTTTACCCTGGCCCGGAATCGCTCGTTTCCGTCTTTGTCGAGGAAAGAGTGACCATTTGGCAAGTCCAATTCAAAACCCTTGAGCACATTGTCCACTGCTTTATACAGCATAGAACCCGAATCCGATGTTTTTTTCGCCAGTTCCTCATCCAGTGGCCGGCCGGATATTTTTTCACGGAGCACCTCCAAATGGGCCAGATGCCAGCAGGCGTGAACTGCCCGCACATTCTCATCCTCAAAATACATTGGCAGAGTCCGAAACCAATTGATATAATCCTCGTAGAGTCCTTGATTTTCTTTGAAAGACTTCAAAGTAGCCTCGTGTTGGAGAATGTTTTTTACACTGTGGGACCTCAGGTGTCCACCATTGGTATCCTCCTGGTGAAAACAAATGGCATTGTATTCGTGATTGCCCATCAGCGCAATCGCAGAACCGCCCTCAACCATCGCCCTGACAATTTCCAAACAGAGCAAATTGTCCGGTCCCCGGTCGATGTAATCCCCCAGAAACAAGACCTTGCGCTCGGGATGCCGGTATGCATTGTCCCGGTAACGGTATCCGAGTTTCCCCAACAACAGCAGCAATTCGCTCGCGTGCCCGTGAACATCTCCTATTATGTCGTACATGGAATCGTCTTTCCGGCAAATCTACAAAAAAATATCCCTATTAGGGGGGTGGGGTTTTGGGTCCTTTGCGGCAATTAGTGAATTGCGTGTTTTTTATTCGTAATTACGTCGTATTGCTTTACGCATCTGTACACCCCAGCATAATTATCCCCCACCGAAAATCATAATAATTTCGGATCGTAATCCACAATTGTTATAATATTTGCGGAACGTAATCCATAAATGTTAGGTTATTAAGTCAAAGACAGGACAAAATGTATTTTTCAAGAACATTAGAAAAAGAACTTGCCCGCAGGTTTTTTGGTGGGAGGGTCATTATAGTGACAGGCCCCAGGCAGGTTGGAAAAACGACCACTATTTTTAAGCTTCTGGAGGAAACCGGAGAAGAAATAAAGTTTTTTAATGGAGATGATCCTGTGGACAGGCGGTTACTGACTGATATTAACACGAGCAGGCTGAAAGAACTTTTTCACGGTCATAGATTCGCTTTTGTGGATGAAGTACAGCGGATTCCCGGATTTTCTATCACTGCCAAAATAATAAGTGATCGTTTGAAAGGTGTTCAGCTCATTCTAAGTGGTTCATCTGCTTTTGAAATTGGACAGTTGATGCAGGAGCCCCTGACAGGTCGAAAATGGGTTTACAAACTGCTGCCAGTTTCCTGGGAAGAGTATCAGAATCATGTTGGTCTGGTGGAGTCCGAAAAAATGTTGGAAACCAGATTGGTGTTTGGTATGTACCCTGAAGTCATTGCCAATCCCGATGATAGAGAAGACGTACTGCTGGAATTAACCGAGAGTTATCTTTTTAAAGACGTGTTGATGTTCGAAGGGATAAGAAAACCCGAACTCATAAATAAACTCCTCAAAGCGATTGCCTGGCAGATCGGAAGTAAGGTGAGTTACCGGGAACTGGCTGAAACCACCAAATCGGATTCCAAAACGGTAGAGCGGTACATCGATATACTGGAAAAAGCCGGAGTCATCTTTCGACTGCCTTCTTTTAGCAGAAATCACCGGAACGAATTAAAAAAATCTCAAAAGATTTACTTCGTGGATAACGGGGTCAGAAATGCTGTCATTGGTGACCTGGATGATGTTTCTGTCAGAAACGACAAGGGGCAACTGTGGGAAAATTTCCTGCTCAGTGAGCGATTAAAGCAAGTGGTATATCACCGGAAAGGCGCAAAAATGTACTTTTGGAGAACACGACAAAAGCAGGAGATCGACTACATTGAAGAGTGGAAAAAGAAACTGTATGCATTCGAATTCAAATGGAATGTGCGCAAGTCTGTCAAAATTCCCACCACTTTTTCAAAAACATACACAGCGGACGAAAAAATCATTGATCGCGATAATTTCAGGGACTTTGTACTGCCAGAAAAGAAATAAAATAGGTGCCCTTAGGGGTATTATCGAATCAGATCCTAACCAGGGAAAACTCAAAACAAAAAACTCAAAAC
>SKLY01000003.1 GCA_007121335.1 Saprospiraceae bacterium
GAATGAGTGCCAACTGAGTACCTGGCTTTATTTTTTTGGTGAGGGATTTTAATTTTCCCTCCTGAAAATTTTATCGCTGTGTCCGAAAAAAGTGATAGAAATAATTAGCCCGGGAGTATACAATTGATTGGCCAAGGATAGTTTGAATAACATTTTTATAATTAAAATAATTTAAGAAGTAATGGATACATCAAAAAACGGAAACGGAAAATGCCCGGTAATGCACGGGGCAAATACTGAAACCGAAAAATCGGTCATGGACTGGTGGCCAAAAGCTTTGAATTTGGACATTTTGCATCAGCACGATTCCAAAACTGATCCCAATGGAGAGGATTTTGATTACCGTGAGGAATTTAAGAAGTTGAACCTAGAGGCTGTTAAATCTGATTTAAAGGACCTTATGACGGACAGTCAGGATTGGTGGCCTGCAGATTGGGGTACTTATGGTGGATTAATGATCCGCATGGCCTGGCATGCTGCAGGTACTTACAGAGTCGCCGATGGGCGCGGAGGTGCCAACACCGGTAATCAGCGATTTGCTCCAATTAACAGTTGGCCGGATAACGCCAACCTGGATAAAGCAAGAAGGCTGCTTTGGCCCATAAAAAAGAAGTACGGAAATAAGCTTTCATGGGCGGATTTGTTCATTCTTGCTGGAAATATGGCCTATGAGTCCATGGGGTTCAAAACATTTGGTTTTGCCGGTGGTCGCGAGGATATTTGGCATCCGGAAAAAGACATTGACTGGGGTTCGGAAAAAGAATGGCTCGCCAAGGATAGATATGAAGATGAGACCAGCGAGTCACTCGAAAATCCGTTGGCAGCTGTTCAGATGGGATTGATTTACGTTAACCCTGAAGGTGTGGACGGCAAGCCGGATCCATTAAAATCCGCTCATGATGTTCGCACGACCTTTAAGAGGATGGCTATGAATGATGAGGAAACGGTTGCCCTGACAGCAGGTGGTCATACGGTTGGTAAAACCCACGGAAATGGTGATGCATCCATTTTGGGAGCTGAACCCGAGGGTGCCGATGTAGAAACTCAGGGATTGGGCTGGATGAACCCCAAAGGCAAGGGAAATGCAGAAGACACCGTAACCAGTGGACTTGAAGGAGCATGGTCAAGTACGCCTGATAAGTGGAATCACAGTTATTTCCACTTGTTGCTCAATCACGAATGGGAGTTGAAAAAAAGTCCTGCAGGTGCCTGGCAATGGGAACCCGTCGATATGAAAGAGGAGGATAAGCCACTCGATGCCCATATTGAGGGAGTCCGAAGAAATCCTATTATGACAGATGCAGATATGGCCATGAAATTGGATCCGGAATACCGTAAAATTTCTGACCGCTTTTACAAAGATCCTAAATACTTTGAGGAGGTTTTTGCCAGAGCCTGGTTTAAACTAACTCATCGCGACCTCGGACCCAAAAGTAGATACCTCGGTGCAGATGTTCCCAAAGAAGACCTGATCTGGCAAGATCCTATTCCCGCAGTTGATTACTCTCTTTCTGATTCAGAAATTGAAGACCTTAAGAGTAAATTGCTGAACAGTGGATTGAGTTCTTCGGAGCTTATAACCACAGCCTGGGACAGTGCGCGAACATTCCGCCAATCAGATTACAGAGGTGGAGCCAATGGCGCTCGTATTCGCCTGGCGCCCCAAAAAGACTGGGAAGGCAATGAGCCCCAAAAACTCGGAAAGGTACTGTCTAAACTGGAGGAAATCCAAAAAGGACTATCCAAAAATGTAAGTATTGCTGATTTGATTGTACTGGGTGGTACTGCAGCGGTAGAAAAAGCGGCCAAAGATGCCGGGGTAGATGTTAAAGTACCTTTCAGTCCCGGAAGAGGAGATGCTACTGCTGAAATGACCGATGAAGAGTCTTTTGAGTATTTAGAGCCCGTACATGACGGCTTTAGAAATTGGCTGAAAAAGGACTATGCAGTGAAACCTGAAGAGTTGCTGCTGGACAGAACGCAATTAATGGGCCTCACCGCTCCTGAAATGACAGTGCTTATTGGCGGTATGCGCGTTTTGGGAACCAATCACGGCGACAGCAAGCACGGTGTGTTTACTGACAGCCCCGGCAAACTGAGCAATGACTTCTTTGTCAATCTGACGGATATGAATTACACATGGAGACCCCATGGAGAAAATTTGTATCACATTGTGGACAGGAAATCCGGAGACACTAAATGGTCTGCAACTCGTGTTGATCTTGTATTTGGTTCTCATTCCATACTGCGAGCTTACTCAGAGTTTTACGCACAGGACGATAATAGAGAAAAGTTTGTAAAAGACTTTGTCAATGCATGGGTTAAAGTGATGAATGCAGATCGTTTTGATCTGAAATAAATGCGTCTTATAACCCATTGAAATACCAGGGCGGGGATCTTGCTTACCGGATACAGGGAGCTTGGTCCCCGCTTTTTTTATAAGTGCATGGTAAAGGCAATTTAGGTTTAGTTGCATCCCGGCCGAGAATCACTTTTTCTGATTGGATTAGGGATCATTTATAGTATTTGTGCTTTATTATATGTCACCGACTTTCTTTCGACCATATCCCGGATTGGTCCCTCTCTAAATGAATCTGTACGATTCTTTCCTCAATGAAATTCTTTAGAAAGTCCGATAGATTAATTGTCTGAGAAATAGAGTAATTCTCCTGCAGCATTAAAAATATTTAACCTTAGATTACTCAAAAAAATTAAATGATGTACGTGATGCAGATCAACTAACCTCCTTTGATGAATCAGAAATAAAAATATATGTGAAATTTTTATATAATGTGCGGTGTTCAAAGTATAATTAATGTCGCCATTGGTATAAACTCTTTTGTTGAAACAGCCATTGGCCTCATATTTAGCTCAAATAATTTTAGGAAAATGCGAAATTCTCTACTGTCTGCTTTATGCTTACTCACTTTTGGTCTGTTTTTCAATCCCCTTTTTGGTCAATGCCCTGAAGGACATAAAGTTTCACTCTCTGATGGCTCCACATCCATATCCTTTTGTCAGGGCCAGGCAGGCGGAAATGTCCTTATTCGATCCGATATAAGGGGCTTTCCGAAAGCCTATGTGCTCACTACTTCCAGAGGGGAAATTATTGAAGTGACCAACAGGCCACGGATTCATCTGGATGGGCTTAGCTCAGGTGTATATCGCATTTACGCATTGGTTTACGCCGGACGATTGCAGGAAACTGTGGGTCAGAATATAGACGAGGCCAAAATGAGTACTTTTTGCTGGACCTTTTCCGACAACTTCATTGAAGTGGTGATTGCAGAATTGGACGATATAGAACTCAGCTACAGCGATGGCAGTTCCACTAAGGAAATTTGCCCGGTGCCAGGTGATATACTGGAATTTGCAGTAGTGACCAGTGCCCCCGATTATGCACTCCTGGTGGTCGATGAAAACAATGAAATAGTAACGGTAAGTCAGACAGATAATTTAGCCGCAGATCAACTTAATGAAGGAGATTTCCAGGTCTATGCATTGGCATATGAAGGAAGTTTGAACGCGGTCATTGGAAACGTGTTCGAACCCTCAGATCTCGTAGATGGATGTTTTGCTTTAAGCGATCCTGTCGATTTGGAGGTTCAAAATGTGGATGGAGGCGAAATTTCCTTTTCCGGAGGAGAAACGGACGAATGGCTCTGTCCCGATGGTGTGGACGGAGGATTGATTTCTGTGGTCGTAGAGTCTCAGTCAACATTGCCGTATTATTTGCTGGCTGTGGATAAAAACTTTACCATCCGTCTTGTGGAAGATAGTGACCAATTGAATTTCGGTGGCTTGGATGAAGGCGAGTACACCATTTACGGATTCAGTGCAGAAACAGCACCTGAATTGACTGTTGGAGACAGTTTGGACTTCGACCTATTGTTTAACGCCGATTGTTACGAACAATCATCAAATACATTATCCCTCCGATACGAATCTCCCAGGGCAGGCAGTATTTCTTTTGCGAATGTTTCTGAAGAGGTTCTCTATTTCTGCAAAAATGAGCTGCCTGATACTATTCATGTGGAAGTCCCGGCCGGAGTGGATGATGAATACATTTTCGTTGCCGGCAATCAGGATGGAGAAATAATAGAGTTGAGCGCAACAGGCAAATTTACCAGCATACCGGACAGTGGGATAACCGTAATAACCGGTTTTTCATACAGGGGGAATCTACTTCTTGGGCCGGGCGATAATTTTCTCCTCGATGACCTGTCGGATGATTGCTTCACCCCTTCGGATAATCAGTTGTTCACAGTAGCGGACGAACCGGATGGTGGCGATATACGCTGGTATGAGTCAGGTGATACACTGGAGTTGTGTTCAGGAGATGGCAGGGAGGTGTTCGTTGAAATGGAAAGTGCGTCACAATCGCCTTTTCCATACCTCTACCTCGTTTTTGATGAGGAGGACAGACTCAGCAGAATATACGAAACAGACAGCATCAATCTGGAGGGATTGCAGGGCGGCATTCACAGGATTGTTGGGTTTTCAACCCCATCGACGGATTTGCTTACGGAAGGTATGTTTGCAGACTCAATAATGAATATCTGCGGGGAGTTTTCGGTAACCGAACTCTACCTGGATGTATTTGAGATATTTGGAGGCGAGATTTTCCTGTCTGCCGGAAGGACCGAACTGGTCACCTGTGAGAAACCGGGTCAGGAGGAAAAAGTCCGCATATTCAGAAACATTTTTTCGCCGGTGTATCAAATCTTTTTGGTTGACCAGGAGAATGAGATACGAAGACAAAGTTATTCCGATTCCATAGACATAGGCAATCTGGAAGCTGGAATATATAAGGTTTACGGTGTCGGTTCCAGAGACAGCCTGGTAGCAGAGCCCGGAGATAATATTTTTGATGACACCCTGGGACCTGAGTGTTACGCGCTCAGTGAAAATTTTATAGAAATCGTAATTGATTCGGCAGAAGGGGGAATGGTTACAATAAATGGAACCGATTCCCTGGTTCAGATTTGCGCACTACAACAGGCCGAAACACAAATCACCCTTTCACAAACTTCCACATCTCCCTTTAATTACCGCTATCTTTTGATTGATGAGGAGGATTTATTGGTTGAGGATTTTGAGGCAGATTCCTTTTCTGTATCCCATCTTCCTGATGGAGAATATCGAATTAAGGGTATATCTTACGGGGGTAACTTTTTACTTCGTGAGGGTGAAAATATGCAGGACCCCGACTTACAAGCTGCGACAGAGTGTTATGATTTTAGCGATAACAGTGTCCTGTTGAGGATATTCGCTCCAATGGGTGGTGAGATCGCCTTTTCCAATGGAGAAACCAGTTTAACTCTCTGTACCGACACCTCTTTCCAAATAGCTGAATTCCAAATAGTAAGTCCGTCTCAGGGGCAGTTTTTCTTTGCCATATTAAATACAGTAGGGGTGGTAGTGGATACTTTTGCCAATCTTGAGTATGATTTTTCAAAGCTGGACATCGGACTATATTTCGTGACAGCTTATGCTCATTCCGGGCAGGGAGAAGTTGAAACCGGTATTGGTTCCGATAGCATGCTTGCTGCCCTGGGTTGTTATCAACGTGCTGAAGGGATTCTACGAGTCAGCTATTCTACACCCGATGGAGGGATGGTTTTTGACAACGATGGCAATACTGAAATCGACCTCGAGATAGGTGCCGGTCAGCCTGGGATCGTTACAGTCGATAACAGCTCCGATTCCGGTGCGGATTAAGTTTACGCGGTTACTGACTCCAACGATATAATCTTTTTCATACTTGACCAGGAAGAGTTGTCCGTGTTTACAGCAGCCTTTGGTGAATTGCGGGTGTACGGAATTTCCTACACGGGCAACCTTTTGCTGGGAACCGGACAGGATGTTTTCAATCCAGCCTCAGATGGTTGTTATGATCTAAGTCAAAACTTTTTGAAAATCAACCTGATTGATGTGGATGATATAAATTCCAGTCCTACTGCCTTTGATATTCAATTGACAGGAGCCAATCCGGTAAAAAATCACCTGTATTTTGAATTTGCAGGAAAGGATTTTGAAGCAGAGGAATTTAACTGGTCAATATATTCAAATACTGGAGAGCGCATAAAAGAGGGCGTTGGTGTGAATACAGGCTTTGGTCATCAACACCAAATAAACATTCAATCATTTAACCCCGGTATTTACTTCCTCAAAGTCCGAATTAAAGGAACTTTCACAAACTTGACATTCGTGAAAATGCAGTAATTTGAGAGCCGCTAAAATTATTTAAATGGGCGACAAACGACTTGCCTGTAAAGGGTATCTTATAAAAAGTTGGTTGGTCTGAAGGGAGCTGTTAGATTGTAAAAAAACTTATATAAAATATTTTTATATCAATGGTGCATTATGTACATTTGCAGCCATCGGATACAATAAAATTCGGCCACTTAATATTTCAACAAAAACATTCATTAAACATGAGTAGAATACTAACCACTTTAATCGTCATTTCTCTGACTTTAACAGGAATCAATATTGCACATAGTCAAAATGCAACCGGAGATACGGTATTAGTTTTTCTGGAACAAGAGGAAGCTCAAATGGGTGATGCTGTTTGTGTAGATGTGAAAGTCAATAATTTTGTATCCATCAATTCCTTCCAGACATCTGTCTTATTCGATCCATTTCAACTGCGCTTTGATTCTCTGGACAATTTAAATCCTGAAATTCCCTTTACCGGTGAGAATTTTGGTTTTGTAGATGTGGATTGTGGTATTTTCAGATTTAACTTTTTTCGAGTTGATCCTACCTTTGACTTCCCGGATAGCACTACCATTCTATCGATGTGCTTTACTGTTGTGGGTGAACCCGGCGATTTTGCTCCGGTCATTATTAGCGATTTTCCCATAGTCCTTGAAGTTATTCAGGATTTTGAACCTATTGAGGCCACAATGGAGAATGGAGGTGTTTTTATCGAGCCACCGACTACCATTGAATCTATAATTAAAAGCTGTGCTGCAACAGACACCATCATGAGCGATGGCTCGATGGAGATAACTACATTTGGCCCCGCTGAATTCTATCCGCTTGTATTTTCATATCAAAACGAACTGGATGGAAGTATTGCCGGAATTGTCACTCTCGATTCCGACGGTCAAAGTTTATTTATAGACTCATTACCTGCCGGTGCATATAACTATATTATTACGAGTGAGGGGGATACTTTAAGCAGCGGGTCAAAGACGGTCTTTGACCACGGTCCCGTTTTTTCTGAATTCACGGTAATTCTTCCCTCCTGTCACGATGCATCTGATGGAAGCATCCGGTTGGATACAGTTTCTGAGGATCGTTGCGTGGTACCGGTGTGGTCCACGGGGGAACTCTACGAGAGCAGTTTATCAGGCCTTGCCAATGGAACCTACATCCATACTTTTAAGGATGCCGGTGGATGTGAGTTTGTCGAAACTTTTGTTTTTGAAACCGAACCACTTGAAGTTGCATTGGATGTGGTTGACAATAGCTGCCCCGGTGAAAGCAATGGATCTATTACGGCGATAGCATCCGGTGGCACTCCTTTTGCCGGAGATACCTATAGATATCACTGGAGCGATGGGGAATCCCAAACCAGTATAAATTCTTTTAGAGACAGTCTCACATCGGGAACTTATGAAATAACAATCACAGATTCCAATGAATGTCAGGTGGTTGAATCAATTGAGATAATCAATGAATCCGGTCTGGATGTTGAAATTGATGTTCTTGAAGATATTGTCTGTTTTGGTGATAGCACAGCACAAGTTCAGCTGAATGTGTCTTATGAGGGCAGGACAGAAACCCCGGAATTTATTTATGAACTCGATTTTGATCAGGGGGAAGTGGCAGAAGAAGCAGGAAGTCTGATTTTTTCAGAACTGCCTCCTGGATTTTACAGTTTAACCTTGACAGACACTCTTTTTGATGGATGTGTATTGGTGTACTCTTTCGAAATAACCCAGCCGGACACTTCGCTTGAATTGATTCTTCTTGATATTTCGGATGAATCCTGTGAAGGAGAAAATGATGGTTCTATTTCGCTGGATATTACCGGTGGTGAACCCGATGCGGATGGAAACTACAATATCGTTTGGAGCGATGGTGCTGAAGGGGCTGTTAACTCAGACCTGGGTGAAGGAATGTATCAGGTGACGGTTACGGATGTAAGAGGCTGCGAAGTTGTAGATTCTTTTGAGTTGCAAACAAATATCCCTCCTGTAGTGGTTGAATCCGAAGTGACTGATGCATTGTGTTTTGGTGAAGCTAGTGGTTCCATATCTGTTGAGGTTTTGGCCGGTACCGGAGGGCCTGCAGAAGTTACCTGGGACCATGGGCAGACCGGTGAAGTCGCCACAGAATTGACAGCCGGTGAATATACTGCTGTTGTTTCGGATACTCTTGGCTGCGCCACTGAATTTTCTGCTACGGTTGGACAGCCGGATTCAATAGCTGTAGAGGCCAATATTACGGATGAGTCTGCAGCCGGTGAGGCAGATGGTTCCATCGGAATTGACGTAAACGGTGGTACTCCTCCTTATGAATTTGATTGGGATGACAGTGTCCTGTCTTCGGATGAGGGATTAGCTTTTGATCTTGCCGCCGGAGAGTATTGCGTGATAATCACTGATGCCAATGATTGTACATGGGAAGGCTGTTTTGAAGTCGATCTGACAAGCAGCATAGCCTACCTTGGTGATGAATTGTCCCTGAGTATTTTCCCCAACCCAACTCCTGATTTTGTAACCATTGAATTGGTTGACAATGCCGGGCAACGCATGATTGAGGGAGTATATGTAAGCTCCATCGATGGAAGAGTGGTCTATGAGCGGGAAGGCATCAACAGTGGAAACGTAAAAATCAGTACCGGCAATTGGGCTTCCGGCATTTACTTAATCGCCCTGAGATACGAGGGTGGTGAAACAGTGCAGAGGCTAATGGTACAGAGATAATAAATATTACAATTCTTGTAATACGACTCGCACAGGGGCGTTTAGGGAGTTGATTGATGCGGCATTAAAAGCCGTTCATAATAAAACGATGTATTCCGGTAAATTACACCGGGATACATTGTATTTTGGGATTACCGGTTAAAGGGTTGTTAACCGGCTGATAAGTGGAATCAGGAATTCAGGTTGACATCAAGAATTAAGCTCCTGATTCATGAATTTTAATAGTAGGAAGAAAAGCTGTGTTTTTGAATGAAGTATATACTATTCGCTCTTGTACTGGTTTTGAGTACATCTACAGCGATTTACGGTCAGACTCCTGTATCCATCGACAGGGAAACAACAGATGGCGAGACGATTGCAAGAAGTTGTGACAACGATGCGGGAAGTATTGAGCTGGGTCCTTTTTCGGGGCAGAGTAATCAGGTTAATTTAGATACCATCTTTCTCTGTTTTGGAGACATGGTTCAAATCCTCCACAACGGTGATTTTGATCTTTCCGGTGATCCCAATCCGGATACCGATGGTGGTATTGGATACGCCTGGTACGAATGCCCTCCGACCATTGCCGGTTTTGAACTCGATAATATAGTTGGCGATCCCTGCTTGTTGACCGACCCTCCACCCGCAATGGACCTCTACGTTTATGTGGACGATCCGTCCGGGGATGCATGGTTTGAAAATGGTCTCAATATCGGAGGTTCTACTACCTTACAGGATTTTTTCAATGATGGAGAACCGCTTCAATTGTATTTCGCTCCCATCACTTTTGATCGCTTTGAAAACAACCAGGCGGTCTTTGAGGGAGATCCCCCTGGAGAATGTGTAAATGTTCGAATAGATCAGGCATTCAGTGTCATTTATCTGAATCCGATAATTATCGAGGATTTTAATGATGAACTGAATGACGGACAACTGGAAGGGAGCATGTTTATCACCGGTGGACTCCCTGAATTCGATGGCAGCGAATACGAGATAGAAATGCAGCGAGAGGGCAGTAGTGATGTTGGCCAGATTGTTTCAACTTCACTTTCTCATGGCGAGCTTATTGAGTTTACTGTGCCCAGGCCCGGTAATTATATAATCACCGTATCTGATGGTAAAAGTTGCAGCATTATCGAGGAATTCTGTATAGGCAATTGTTTGGAATTTGTCATTTCGTATGCTGAAGTAGAACAGGACGAAGAGTTTTGTTTGGAAGTGAGTGTTAATAATTTCGACAGTCTTTTCACCCTGTCCGGAGCCATTACATGGAATCCAACAGTTATAGAGTTTATAGGACTGGAAAATGAGAATATGCCACCAGGTGCTTTTACTGTAAATACCTTGTTTACAGGAAATGGCTGGTTGGCACTGTTTTGGGAGGATGCTGATTTTGGAGGAACAGGAGGCCAAAGTTTAGATGACGGTACTGTTGTTTTCGAACTATGTTTCAGGGCAGTAGGCAACCCCGGCCAAAGTACTTTTGCGACCGTTGGGCCGAGACTTACCACCTCGTTACTGGCCGTGGACTACGCCACCAATGAAGTAGGTGTCAATTCAGTTCCGGGCAAAGTGGAGATAATTTACCCGGCAGATCTCGGCGGACATATCAATTCTTGTGGTTCCCCTGATGGAGAATCCGATGGGTCCCTTACGGTTACTTCCTACGGTGGCCAACCACCCTATAATATTGAATTCTTAAAGACCGATGACCCCGACATAAACGGCCAGGGTCAAATTATGGTCGAGGGTGGAAGTTTTACTTTTACCGGACTTCCCAACAGTACGGGAACAGGTGAATACGAAATTGTAATTACCGATGCCAACGGAGATGAGGTTATTTTGACCGCTGATATTAACAATCAACCGGGACCAGTGGTAGAACTTTTCCCAACACCTCCCACTTGCTTTAATTCCTCTAATGGTAGAATAGAAACTGAAATCGATGCTGAAGAACCCTATACACTACAGTGGTCTAACAATTTTTTCGGGGACACCACATTGACCAATTTGGAAATTGGGAATTATCAATTGACCGTCACCGATCCATTTGGTTGCGAAGTTGTAAAATCCGCCAATCTTTTTACTGAAGAACTGGTTGTGGAAGCTACTGTATCCGATGCACTATGCCGCGGAGTTTTTAACGGTGAAATATCTGTGGTTGCCACCGGTGGTACTCCATACGATGAAGATGAATACCGCTATAACTGGGACGGCTTCAGTCCTCAAATAGCTACCACATCTACACTTTCTAACCTCGAACCCGGGGTCTATGAGATTGCTGTAAATGACCGTAATGGCTGCCTGGTAACTCATACCTATGAAGTGGGGCTTGAGCGAAACCTCATACTTGAGGACACACTAATTACGAATGTGACCTGTGGAAATGATAGCGACGGTCAAATCGTCGTCACCGCAGGTACCGATACCCAGGATGAAGACGGTCCATATATTTTTATTTGGACCGATGCCGATGGAAATACAGTCCAATCTTCCACCATAGGTAATCAAAACACAGCCAGCAATTTATCTGCAGGGACCTATTTTCTAACTCTTTTGGATAATTTTTCGGCCAGTCAGCGGTGCGAAGCTGATTTCGTGATAGAAGTGGGAGGGCCTCCACCAATTGTTATAGAAATAGAGGAACAACAAGACGAGGGATGTGATCCCGGAAACGACGGTTTAATTCGCATATCAGCTTCCGGAGGCAATGCTGAATCAGAGGGAGATTTTACTTTTGAGTGGAGCAATGGCGAAAGTGGAGCCGAAATAACCGGATTGTCAGGCGGGTCTTACACTGTAACCGTTACCGATCCAGAGGGTTGTACGCATGAAGAGACCTTTGAAATAGACGGAGCCATACCACCTGTAATTGAGGATTTTGAAACAGTAAATCCTGGTTGTGGGGATGGTACTGACGGAGCCATAAAGGTTAATTACAGTTTTGGAACCAGCGAAAACCTCTCCTTTAACTGGGAAGATGAAAATGGTAACTCTTACACCGGAGATTCAATTTCGGGATTGAGTGAAGGCCTTTACTCCCTTACGATAACCGCAGATGATGGTTGCGAAGTGGAGGGGAGTGTTACCCTGGAGGCGGCCGGTCCGCTTGTCCTCGATGATCTAAATACCCAAAATCCGAGTTGTACCGGTGATGAAGATGGCCGAATCACTGTGACTGTAATGGGAGGTTCCGGGAATTACAATTACGAATGGTCCGTAGCCGATGGTGGGCCCAATAGTGCTGTGATCACCGGCTTATCCGCAGGAACTTATTCTGTCACTATATCCGATCAATCCGGTGACTGCGATCCGGTAGTGGTCGATGACATTGAGTTGGTCGATCCACCGCCCATTGAAGGAGAATTTACAGATGTGGAGGCGGCCTCCTGCCCAAATATTTGCGATGGATTTGCAAGGTTGGAAGCTACCGGGGGACTCACTGCCGGTGACCTGATATACGTTTGGGATGATGGGACCAGTGCTCAGGAAAATGAAGACCTGTGTCCCGGAATCTATGAAGTTTTTGTCTCAGATGGCTCCTGCATTGAAACTTTTGTAATTGAAATAGAGGCACCTGATTCAATTGCGATCAATATTGTTGAGTCCAATTCCCCAACTTGTTTTGGTGATTCGGATGGCAGTATAGAAGTGACTGCCTCCGGTGGAACAGGTCCTTACGAATACCAATGGGCTGACGGACAGACTGGAATCGGCATTGATAATCTTCCGGGCGGCACCTATCAATTAGAAGTGACTGATGCGATGGGGTGCATATCCAATTTTGAAATACATATCCAGGAACCGGATTCTTTGGTTGTTACGATAAATGAAGGTCTTACTGAAGATGTGAGTTGTGCGGGAAGGGATGACGGCCAAATTGGGCTTGATGTCTTCGGAGGAACCGAACCCTTTGATTTTGAATGGACCGGTGATGTCAGTGATGAATCCATCGCTTTGGACCTCCCAGATGGCCTGTATGAAGTGCAGGTAACTGATGCGAGTGGATGCGTGGATACTGCTTCCAGATTTATTATCATTCCCGATCCTGTAGTATTTGAGTACGAAGTCGAAGAGTCGGTCAATTGCTTTGGTGAAGAAACCCCGATAAATGTCCTGGATGCAAGTGGTGGTGCCGGGGAGCCATATCAATTTTCCATCAACTTTGGTGAGTTGTTTGGTATTGGGGAGTCTGTCGATTTATTAGCCGGAAATTATGTTGTAAGTGTGTTTGATCGAATGGGTTGTTCTGCCCGTGATTCTTTTACTGTAGAGCAGCCGGAACAACTTTTGGTGGGTTTACCTGATGAGGTGCAAGTTCCACTGGGTGAGGGTGTATTCCTGGAACCTGTTGTTACCGGCCCACTGCCAATTCAATCTTACCAGTGGTCTCCGGCTTCGGATGTATTTAGTTGTTTAGATTGCCCTGAACCCGAGGTTTTTCCGAATACTGATATATTAGTCGAACTGGTGGTGACTGATCAAAATGGCTGCACTGCTTCGGCAAGTTTATCGCTGGTGGTTCAGGCTATTCGAAATGTCTATGTTCCCGAGGCTTTTTCGCCCAATGACGACGGTGTCAATGACCATTTCAGAATATACACAGGTACAGGAATTGCCGGAATTGTCTCATTCAGGGTTTACGACCGGTGGGGTAGTGCGGTGTACAACAGAAAAGCGGGTGCAAACTTATTTGATGAGGAAAACGTATTCTGGGACGGCAGGGTAAATGGCCAGGATGCTCCAACCGGAGCTTATGCCTACATGATCGAGGTAGAATTCAACGACGGAGTGATAGAAGTTTACAGCGGTGAATTGATGTTGTTGAGGTGATCAATCCACTTTGAAACAGTTTCCACAGCTCGATCGACTTCATCAGCCGTGGTGTATTTTCCAAAACTAAATCTTACCGCTGCATCCCTCCACTCCCGATCTAAATTCATAGCTTTGAGTACGTGAGACTTCCGGCCTCTACCTGTGGTGCAGGATGAAGCGTTGGAGACAGCCAGTTCCGGGCTCATTTTTTCTACCAGCTCGGTAGAGGAAACCCCTTTAAAGGCCACATTTGAAATATGGGGCAGTCGGCTAACCGGCTCCGATAGGACTCTTAGATCTTCAATTTTTGATTTCAGGTCTTTTTCGAATTGCTCTTTGAGTTGAAGCAATTTAGAGGATTCTACCTTCATTCCAATTCGTGCTAATTCTGCTGCTTTTCCGAGTCCAACTATACCCGGAAGGTTGACAGTGCCTCCGCGCAATCCCATTTGCTGACCTCCGCCATGAATTATGGGGCTGAGCTTTATTCGGGGATTTCCGGATGAAAGATAAAGTGCACCAATGCCTTTTGGTCCGTAAAATTTATGGCCGGAAAGTGCGAGCATGGAAACATTGTTTTCCTTTGGTAGAATCGGCATCTTTCCAATTGCCTGGGTTGCATCCGTAAAAAAAAGGACCCCTGATTCGGCACAAATTTCCCCGATTTTCCGGATCGGGTGAATCGCGCCTGTTTCGTTATTGCCCCACATGAGGCAGACCATAAGGGTATCGGTTCTGATAAAATCCAGCAATTGGTTGAGGTCAATTTCTCCATTTTCACCGCAATCGAGCCAACTGATTTCAGCACCCTGTTTCTCCAAATACTCAAGACAATCCAGTACAGCTCTGTGCTCCGTCTTTGCGGAAACAATGTGTTTCCCTCTTTTTTTGTAAGCGTCAAAACAGCCCTTAATTCCCAGGTTTACAGCTTCTGTAGCGCCACTTGTAAAAATAATTTCGGAGGGATACACCAAGAGGAGTTCAGCGATTTGACCCGCAGCACGATCAAGCTGTTCTTTGGCAAATCTCGCATAAGTATGTTGTGAACTGGAGGGGTTGCCAAAGTGCTCTGTGAAAAAAGGTTCCATGCTTTTCCAGACCTCTTTATCAGTAGGAGTTGTCGAACAATAATCCAGATAAATGGGACGATGGCTCACTTTGATGCCTTAAATAAAAAATAGTAATTCTTTCCTTAGAAAAATGATTTCCGGGACCGGATGCAAAAAGATATCAAGGAACAAAATACCGGAAGTCGTCTCCCGGATTGAGTTTTTTAACGCTTTCCAAAATCCATTTCACGAGATTTTCTATATCGTCCTTGTGTGCCATCTCTACTGTAGTATGCATATACCTCAAAGGGAGCGATAGCAAAATACTTGGAACCCCACCATTGGAGTAGGCAAAGGCATCCGTGTCCGTGCCTGTCGTGCGTGAACTGGCCTCCCGTTGATAGGGGATTTCCATTTCCTCCGCAATGGCGGTGGCCATTTCCACCAATTTATAGTGAACGGCAGGTGCGTAAGTAACCGTGGGTCCATTTCCACACTGCACATCCCCGTGTTTTTTAGCATCTACCAGTGGGGTACTGGTGTCGTGGGTGACGTCAGTTACAATGGCCACATGGGGTTTTATGGTTTCCGCCACCATGTGAGCACCTTTAAGGCCAACCTCTTCCTGGACGGAATTTACCAGGTAGAGCGAATAGGGCAATTCAATATTTTTTTCCTTCAACAATCTAGCGACTTGAGCGATAACAAAACCACCCATTTTATTGTCGAGGCCGCGGCCTGCAAAAAAGTTTTTATTCAGCTCAGTGATCTCATCTTCAAAAGTGACTATGGAGCCGACATGAACCCCCATCTCCTCTACCTCCTTTTTGTCCTTTGCTCCGAGATCGATGAAGATATTGTCTAAAGTCGCGTTGAGTTTTGCATTGGTTCCGCGCCGGGTGTGGATTGCAGGCCAACCGAAAACACCCTTGACAGGACCGTTTTTAGTGTGGATGAGCACCCGTTTGGCCGGTGCGATGGCGTGATCGGATCCACCATTTCGAATGACCCTAATGTACCCTTTATCAGAAATGTGATTGACAAACCAGGATATCTCATCCGCATGACTCTCTATCACCACTCTGTGTTCAGCACCGGGATTAATCACACCGTAGCAAGTGCCGTAAATATCCAGGTGAATTTCATCCACCCAGGGTCTTATGTATTCCGCCCAGATTTTTTGGCCCGATTTTTCAGAACCGGTAGGGGCCGCATTGTTGAGGTATTTGTATAAAAACTCCAGGTTTTTTTCGCTGAAAATATCCATATCAGTACTCCGTATTTTAATTATTCCAGGTTTTTGGGGAAATCCTCCATTCGCGCAGTGATTCCAGGTCTTCCTCCTCAATTTTTTTATCTCGCAATGCCACATCAATCAGTGTGCCATAATCAGAGAGAGTGGCGAGTTTGCAGTTTTCACGGGCAAAATTATCGGTCGCCTCATCCAGTTGGTAAGTGAAAAGTGCAATCACCCCCTCGACAACAAACTCCGCTTCCCTGAGTGCTTTAACCGCATCCAGGCAACTCATCCCAGTACTTACCAGATCTTCTACCACCAATACCTTTTTTCCGGGGACAACACGGCCCTCAATCCGTGATTTCATGCCGTGGCCTTTGGCACCGGATCGCACATATATAAACGGAAGGTCCATACAATCGGCCAGCAGCGCACCGTGGGGAATACCAGCAGTAGCAACTCCCGCGATAATCTCCGTACCGGGAAAACTTTTTTGGGCAGTTTCAGCCAGTAATTGCTTGATCTCAGTTCGCTCTCGAGGATAGGATAGAATCCTTCTATTGTCGCAATAGATGGGTGCCGACAATCCTGAGGCCCAGGTAAAGGGATTGTCAGTATTGAGCCTGACCGCATCGGCATGTAATAAAAATTGTGCAACTTTGTGTGCATTGGAAGTCATCGACCAATTTTTTAAATCAGCTCAAATGTACAAAATTTACATAAACGAAACACCCCTTATATTAATGCCTTCTTCAATGGTGGCATCTTACAGCTTTTTATCAAAGGATAAAGTGCTGGTAGTGCGGTATTCAGGCAAGAAAAAACACCTTCTTCAGTATATCGACATGCTGGAAAAAACTACCAGGTACGACGGGATAATTATTCATTCTGACGATTACGAAGGACTGAAGAGTGAGTACAAAGGACTTTACAAGCGCGTAACTGCAGCAGGTGGGGTGGTGGTCAATCCATCTAATGAGGTGCTG
Organism: Saprospiraceae bacterium; assembly: GCA_007121335.1. GTDB lineage: Bacteria > Bacteroidota > Bacteroidia > Chitinophagales > Saprospiraceae > PWJY01. The sequence continues at coordinate 17,009 of SKLY01000003.1, forward strand.
TTTATTTTTCGAAAAGGCCATTGGGATCTTCCAAAGGGCAAACTTGACGCCGGCGAATCAAAATCTGAGGCTGCACTTCGCGAAGTAGCTGAAGAAACCGGAGTAACTGATCTGGTCTTAAAATCCAGAATTTGTAAAACCCGCCATACCTATCGGCAAAAAGGCCAGCGGTATTTAAAAGTCAACTGGTGGTATTACATGACCTCTGATGGTAAGGAAAAACCCGTACCTCAGAAGGAAGAGAAAATAACCAAAGCCAAGTGGATTAATCCGGGCAAATTGCTTCAATCGGATCCTAAAATGTACCGCAGCATCAAAGAGGTGTTACTACACTATTATGAGCGGTTTATTTACAAACTGGAGCGGGAGTCTTGACTAAGGCGATAAATCGGATCAGGTTCCCACCGACTTCCCAAAATCGACCAGGTAAAACCTTAATATATTTTTGGGTATTTCCATCAATAACAAATAAAAATTCCCAATAAATACTGGAAAATGGTTTTATTTCAACAAGTACAGCCCGAACAACTATTTTAATTCCAAACAATTATTATATTTGTGTGTTACTGTATGTATTTAAGTAATTGAAAGTTTTGCAATCCAGGTATTTTGACCTGCTGGATGGAGATATTGTTGATACTAACTTATCTCTAGCGGAAAATATCCATCAAAAGTGGTGATGGAAGTTGAGAAGATGGCTGAAAGCTGCGGTTTGAGACTGTTGGCTTGAATGTTAATTTCTCAGGATAGATCAAATAATATTTTTTTAACCATAAAAAGTCAGACCTAATGAAGTTACAATTTTTTATCCCGACATTACTGATTATGGCAAGTGCATTGTTGTTTGTACAATGCGGTGAGTCTTATGATGAAGCCGAAGAAGAAGTTATTGACGAGACTGAAGAAATGACCGAACGGTTTCAAGAACAAAGAGACCAAATGCAAGCCGAATTAAAGGAGCTTCGCGATGAAATGGATGAAAGATTAAATGAACTTGCAGCACGAATTGATGCTGCGTCAGATGAGGCGGCAGAAGGGTTGGAAGATGCCTATGCTGAACTATCTGACGACAGATCAGAGCTTGAGCGGGCAATTGATGACATCGGCGATGCATCTGAGGATACCTGGGCGGATATAAGATCCGAGTCAGAGGAATTGTACGAGAATATCTCCAGCCGCTTTACGGATTGGTTGGAAAGTTTAGAGGAGGAGATGTAAAAGCTGTAAGGGTAGGAGATTACCCTGAAATTTTTTGGAATACTATTTTAAAGGTAAAGGCCGGGGTACTTTGTGATAAATCGCATAAGTACAACCCGGCTTTTTTATTCCCACTCCTCAAAGAATGACATTATTCTGACTTCCCTTATTTTCTCCGGTTATTATTAGTAGAAAAGGTGATATCCCAATTGCATAGGTCCCCATACCTTTGCAGTAGGAATTATGAGAAGAATAATATCTACTTTTTTGCTACTCGGGTTTTTACTGGGAACTTGTGTTCTCCAGAGCCAGGAAATTGCTGTGGTTGATGCCAAAACCGGTGAGTCGCTTCCTCATGTTTATGCGGAGTGGACTGCTGATGGTGAGCGTCATTTTGCAGTGGCTTGTGAAAAGGGAA
>SKLY01000289.1 GCA_007121335.1 Saprospiraceae bacterium
ATCTGCTGTCAAATACCTTAATAGCGGCATTGTCATTTTGCGAGGAAAAACCCGTGTTTTTCAACTCAAAACCCTCAATCCGCACGGAATCTGCTGCAATCAGGAAAATATCTCCGCTGTCGCCTCCATCAATCACCGGCCTCCCCTCTCCAATCAAAGTCAGTGGCTTCTGAATAATGATCTCATGTTCTTTGTAGTAGCCGGCTCTAATTACCAGCGTATCGCCTTTTGCTGCCTCTTCTATTGCATCACTTATGGACTCGCCTTCAGAAACATAGTGCATTGTTGGAGAGGTGGCCCACGTCACATTGGAAACCAATAAAAGGGCCATCAGTCCAAATGCCACGGGAAACCATCGATGTTTAAATTTCTCGATTTTTCTCATGGCAATACTATTTAAATTGGGTTAGTATCTCTCCCCAGCCCAGATAAATGCCACCGCCCAGATCGTCTCTGAACTCATCCAGTGTCTCTTCATCCGGAAGGGCGATTATTTCGCTGTTCATCGGGGTTCTGACGTTCTCGTTTTTCAGGAAAAAGGTGTAGTGAACGTCCATCAGTTCTCCCGGATTCGAATAGTCCACGATCAGCTCGTATTTGTAATCGTGACGCCGGCCCTCTTCGGAATCCATAAACATGACCATGCAGTTTACATCGTCAAACATGAATATCCGGCCTTTGTCAGTCACCAGTTGAGCTCCAAATCGCTCATCCATGAGCTTCATTTTGCAGAGCTCACAATCGTCGTGTCCGAAATTAATCGGTCGGGGTTCCACCGTACAGGCTACCAGCCAAATGGTGGAAAAAATTAATATCATCCATAATCTCATGATTCAGTCATTTAGGTTAGGTAATAGGTTTTTTATTTAGGTTTTTTCAGGGTTTTTTGCGCTTAAAAAGTCGCCGGAATACACCGTATTCTAAAAGTATCGCCACAAATACCAGAAGGGCCGATCCGCCCATAATCCAACCCGCAGTATCAGGTCCTGAATAGGCGAGGAAATTGAGCAGTTGTTCGTAACCAATAAGAGGTGGCTGATAAGACTGGCCGGGTATTTTGATGGCCGCGGTCGGATCCAAATTGTGACCGTAATCATAACCCCACAAATACATATCCACCATCGCACCGATCCCAAGTAATACAAGTAGACCAAAGAATATATTCATCAGTATCCTGCGGCCTGCGATTCCGGCAACAATCCCCACTGCCATGATAAAGCCTATGATATACTTCAGATAATCAAATTCCGGGAACATGGCCTCGTCAATTTCAGCCATTCCAATGTAAAAGTTCATCTTGTTGATACTGGCCAGATCACCTGTCAGTCTGTCTATCCATATTTGCATGCCGATGCCCTCGGGATATTGCGGCGCCCATAGTTTTATTTCCCAAATGGGATAAAAATAAGCAGATATTATGGCAACTGCTGCTACCAATATCAGTATCCTGCTTGTCAATCCGATTTTTTTCATTAATAAGTTTTTTTGAAGTGCTGTGAAGCAAATACCTACTGTATCTTTTCGGTCAAAAATTGCAATTGTGCTTTAGCGTACGGACGTCAAATTTTAGGTCATCCCCGGGCCAATGACGTTTTTTCCGAAATGTAATTTCTGAAAAAGAGCCTTTACCCGGTGCAGCTTTCAAAGGCTGCACCAGGAAGGTCCTCTACCGGAATTCCACCCATTCGATTGCCATGATGTATTGGCTGGAATCCGCATATCTAAACTAAATTATCGTCATCGACCACCTGTCGAATAGGTCAACGGCACGTCAGCTCCTCTTGGCGAAACCCGGACATAACCGGACATCTCCTGGTGAAGTGCCGAACAGAAATCCGTACAGTAGAACGGCCAAATACCTACCCGGTCGGGAATCCACTTCAGGGTGAGGGTCTCACCCGGCATTATCAGAATTTCAGCATTGTTGGCTCCCTTCATGGCAAAACCGTGTGGAAGGTCCCACTCCTGCTCCAAATTGGTAACATGGAAGTAAACCGTATCACCCACGAAAATTCCCTCGATATTGTCGGGTCTGAAATGGGACCGTATGCTTGTCATATAAACCCTGACGCGGTCCTCTGTTTCTCTTTCAACCCTCGCCTGGCCGGGACCCCGGGTTACATAGGGATGTTGATTTTCATTGATGTCGTAGAACCTCACCTGTTTGTCTTTAATCAACTCTGCGGGGAATGCTTCTGCATAATGCGGCTCCCCGATGGTCGGGAAGTCCAAAAGCAGCTCGAGTCTTCCATTGGAAATGTCGAACAATTGTGCCGAGTGAGCCAGCTCGGGGCCTGTGGGCAGGAATCTGTCCTTGGTGATCTTGTTGTATGCCACCAGGTACTTTCCATGTGGTTCGGCAGTACATCCACCCGGTATCATCAGGTGACCCACAGAGTAGTAAGTGGGGGCTCTGTCGATAATTTCGAGTGTTTCAATGTCCCACATCACCACTTCTGAAGATACAAACATGGTGGTGAAAGCATTGCCTCTTCCGTCAAACTCGGTGTGCAATGGCCCGAGACCAGGGCGCTCCACCTCACCGTGAAGAACGGACTCGTAGTTGAGAATGGGAAGACCGTTGATGTCCCCTTCAAAATCCTCATTTTCGATGGCCTCAATCATTTTTTCAAATGAGAAAACCGGAATCAGCGCGGCGAGCTTTCCACTTCCCACTATGTATTTCCCATCGTGACTTACATCGACACCGTGGGGAGACTTTGGACATGGGATGAAATATATGATATCCTCAAACTCCGTAGGATCCAGCATCAGCACATCCTCTTTGATCTCAGAGCTGGCCATGTGCGTTGCTTTATCCATTTTGTTGTGAGCGTACTGGGCTCTAACGGTTTCGGCCCGACCTTCACGAACGTACTGCTCCGCCTTTCTCCAGTTAATGGCCATAATGTAGTCCTTGTCGTGCTGAGAGGCGTTGACCTCCAACAGGGTGTGGGCCATTTCAGTGTTGTAGCAGGAGAAGAAAAACCAGTCTCCCGAAATCCCTTTCCCGCCTCTCGCAAGGTCGTAATTAAAGGGAGGGGCATCGATTTGAAAGGCGATGTCCATCTCGCCATCGTCGGGGTCAACAGAAATAAAGGTGATGGCTCCCCTGAAATTCTCCTTGTAGGTCTCAATGGGCACATCCACATCCTCTTCCTCTTCACCAAATGGAACACTAAATCGGGTACCCGCTACCACGTACTCTGTATTTTCAGTGATAAAGGGCGAAGAGTGGTTACCTGCACTGTTGGGTATCTCCAAAATTTCCACCGTATTAAAGGTGGTGAGATCCAGGCGTGCAACCCTGGGTGTGTTGTTGGCGTTGGCAAATGCCCAGCGTGCGTCGTGTACTCCGTCGGTTGTTGATATCGCGATGTGGTGGAGGTCATCCCAGGGGATGAAACCGTGAGTGGTATTGAGCATTGGCTTGGTCTCTTCAGAGAATCCGTATCCATTCTCAGGATTCACAGAGAAGACGGGAATAATCTTGAAGGTCCTTCCCGAAGGAAGGCCAACTACACTGATTTGCCCGTTGAATCCACCGGAAACGATGTTGTAGAACTCATCGTGCTCTCCAGGTGGAACGTAAACGCGGCTCGCTGCATCCACTGTGGCGGCAGCCCCGGGAGCAGGTGGCCTGCATGAATACAATGCGATCATAAAAAATATCGCACATCCGATAAACATTAGTGACTTTGTCATCTTTAAAACATTTTAGGTTTATAGAATTGGTGCGGGCCGCAACTCTCTAAATCCGGTTCGCACCTTTTTTTTGTTACAAAACTCCACCATCTCTCTCTCCGGCGTGTTTCTCATCGTTGTAGCGCATAAACTCGAGCAGTTCCCTGGCCTCCTCCAAAGAGACATTTTGGTCGGGCATCCTCACCAAACACTCCTCCAACATTTTTTGAGCGACGGGGTCCTCATCCAGCATGACATCCACATTGGTGATCATATTCATAATCCACTCCGGACTCCTGCGGTTGGTGACATTTAGATAGCCCGGTCCCACCAGGCGCTCCTCGGTATCGTAGAGGTGACAGGAGGCGCATTTTACATCGCTGATCTGCCGGCCACGCCGTATCATGTCCTCATTCAGGGGATCGGTCAAATCCACATTGGTGACCTCCCCTATTCCACGGGGATCAGGTTCGCGCTGTTCAACCCCCATGTCTCTTGCATCAGTTGTTCTCTCATCGGTTTGCGTATCCCCTCCACATGCTATGATGGTCACAGTAAGTGCAAAGCTGAATACGATTAAGATCCATTTCATAATTACTAATTTTTATGGTTTGAAAATGATGTTACCTTTATTTTGTACCCGAAAAGCTGACCGGCGAGTGCAATTGAAATACCCAGTGGGAAAAGTGCAGATGCGTAGAAAAGGATGGTATAAAAGGAGGGTATGAAACCCTTTCCGGTCCAAAGCAAGGTCCCCTGAAAAAACAACAGGAACTCTGTGGCTATAAAGGCCAGCATGTATAGCATCCAACCACCGGCACTGATTCGGTTTTTCCTAAAATAGCCCTGCTCACCGAATAATCCCACCACGGTGAGGGTGAAAAACCCGACCATTATCAAGTGGATAAAAGCGACCACAAACATCCGCAAAGTGTAGGCGATGTTGGCCACTGCCGGAATGACTACCAGTGTTTGGATTAAAATCCGGGCGACAAGGGTCAAAATGCCGATTTTTATCAACCAGGAAAAAATGCCGTTATTGAATGCCTCATTGCCAAAAACAACCCTGATTAACTCCCTCAAAATAAAGAAATAGGCCACCAACTGGATTACCACCCCCAGGGAATTCAAATAGAACAATGCAGGGGAAGACATACTCCAATTGATACTGAGAGCGTAGGTCAGCAAAAGTGATGCTTGCACACCCAAAAAGGTATTAGCCGGGACCTTCAAGTTGAATCCCTGCCGGTGACAATACATGATCAATCCCGCAATAACCGCATAGGTGAACCAGCCGACCAATTGAAAATGGAGAAACCACTGAATACTCATATAGTACAGGGTCGCTGTTCCCGCGGGATGAGCAGCTACCACAGCCACTGACCAAAGTCCCAGGGTCGAGATCATCATCCAAATCACACTCCACCGCGCAAAGCTCGTTGCCAAAGCGGGGGCCGAGGTATGTCTCAGGTCTCTCAGAAATAAAATGGAGAACCAATACGCGAATATTACGTGCAGGGTGCTGAATAAAATACTGTAGAATGCATACCCCTGCAGGGGAAATGAGACTGACATGCCAACCACGGCCAAAATATTCAGTCCGAGCAGCCATTTGTACTGGGACAACTGCCTGGTATGTTCGATGAACAAATATAACAACATCGCCACAGAGGCCATAAATGCCCAGCCCAACATGGCGACATGAGAGTGCATGTGCTTGAGATTGTTGAAGGTAAAACCGGGTATTTCACTCAAAAAATAATACCTCAGTGAAAGTCCGGTAAAGGTGATCAGGAGCAAAAACACCAGGGCCCAACTCATCCATCTGTATGCCAGGGCATTGATTGAGTGACCGGCGGACCGGCTGCTGGCGGATGTATTTTTGACCTGATTCATTTGATTTCATTTACAGAGCGCTTCGGGGTTTTCCCGGATTCGCTCCTTATTATTTCCTATTCCCTGTGCTCAAAAAATTTCAATACAGATTCTCCTTTTTGAACACTATCGGCGGTTTCCAGTATGGTTGTATTCATCAACATCTCCTTTATCTCGTCCCGAATGGGTCTGAATTTTTTGTGAATGGGACACGGTTGGGTGTCCGAACACTTTTTGAGTCCCATGGCACAATCCGTAAAAAATGAATCCCCGTCAATGGCCAACA
>SKLY01000139.1 GCA_007121335.1 Saprospiraceae bacterium
GTCCCCAATGTGGGTGGCCCTCAATTCGGAGAGATTTTGGTTGTACTGGTCACTGCCGGTGGAATCCGTATATGCGTGGATTGCGATAATGCGCCCATCCATTTCTTCCTGAAAATCTTTCAGCCCTCTCATTTCATCTTCACAGAGGTGTGGATGGTCCAGCTTGAAATAGAAGGTAGCCGTGTCTCTGGGCGCTATGTCCGGGGATAGGGTTAAATTGATAAAGTCGTGCTGTTGCGCTGCGTATTTTGGCTTCTTGTCGGTGGTTTTTTCTTCTCTTTTGCCACAGTCATTGATATCGTAGAGAAATACATCGTCAAAGGTTACTTTAGCCAAATTTACGCTATGACAACCACCCTTCATCCGCTTACATCTTCTGTGTATTCTCCTCGCCTGCCGGTCGAATTCAAATTCATGGGCACGGGATGTAATTAACAGGTGAGTATCTTCGCTCAGTGCAGTAAAAATCCCCTCGAAGTAAATGTATTCTCCAACTTCCACCTCCTGCAGTGGGAAATTAAATTCCAGGTAGAAAGAATCCCCGGGGCTGTATTCCAGTGAATGGGTACATCCGCGCAATCCCTGAATTCCAATGGTGGTATTTTTCATCCTTCCCGGATCTTTATTTGACCTGGATACCCATATTCCAAATCGATATTCACATCCCGGTTCGAGGGGTTGTTTTAGGGATGCGGCAATTTGTCCATCGCCCAGGGTGTTACTAGTGGGATGCCATACAGATCTCAATTCCATGTAACAATCCCCGGATTTGGCGTGGTTGTCGCTGACCCCACAGTAGGTTCGCCCATGGAAAATACAGAATTTACGCCAGTTCAAGGGAACCATTGAGACGTGGGAAATACCCTCCTTGTCCCTGGTCTTTAATTCACCATTTCTGTACATGCTCCTCAAACAACCTTTTGCATTTTCAATTCTCGCCTCAATGCAGTTAGAATGTTCCTCCATACCCGGGTTCAGAATCAGGTTTGATGCCGGTAATTCCTGGCTTTGGACCTCTACTGTAATAAGCATAAGGCCCAAAATTGCCGGTGTAAAGTATTTTAAGCAACTGAAGATTCGCATTTTTAAATGGCTCTTAGAAAAGTGAAGATATAAATTCCTTTTCAGAATGTGCTATTTTTTCCAAGATAATTGCCGAAAACCCTGCGACCTCAATTGGTCATGCATTTGGATTTTTTGGAAAAAGTGGGATTCGATTTGTGATCTGTCAATCTGTAGATACGCACGGCTGTACGTATTTTCTGCCGCAACAAGCGTACCCCCCCCCAAACATAGTATCGCAATGGGTTTTGTCCTCTACAGGATTCTAATCTGTTGCCAAAGAACCTATTTTCATAACCGCGCACTCCCTACGGAATTCTGGATTTTCGTTTGAAATGTTTTTAGGTATCCTATTCAATTAATATCGCTCTACACCCGACCCCATCGGGGTCAGGCAGCAAACCCATCGCTAGAGCCATCCTAAAAACAGCACCCTGAAGGGGTGCAGCAGCTTTGTGGCAATGAGAAATTATCCTCGGAAATCAACAATCCCCGGGGTTGGATATACTGCCTATAGCATCGAGGTAACGTCCTGAAAAAGAACTCACCAACTCACAGACCCACCAATTCACAACTGTGAGCCCCGACCAACCCCCAAAGAATTTTTACCCGCCAATACCCGTTTGACACTAGCAGGAAGGAATATTTTTTTTGGAAATCCCGCACTACCAATTACGGCTGCTGCAAGTCGCTGATGCGTCAAATATTCCTTATCTTTGCGGGCTAAAACCGGTAAAAAATGTTTACAGTAAATATATACCTGAGATTTGTACTGATTGTGGTCCTGCTGCCGCTGGCCATTTACACCTCCATTCTATTCGGATTTTGGTACAGCTTTCCATTCTACATAATATGGGTGGGAATGGTGGTGGCCTATCTTCTGCTGGGAACAGTACAGTCTGCAGCCAAGAAAATGGAGAAAATGGATTTTCTCGGTGCGGAAAAGCGGCTGGGCCTGACACTGAGTCCCAGGTTGCTCTTCAAGACCAACAGGGCTTATTTCTTCATGTTGAAAGGTACCATTGCCCTGAACCTCAAAGAAAATGAAAAAGCGGAGAAGTATCTGCAACTGGCCAAGGACACCGGACTGGCTACCGGCAACGAAAAAGCAATGGTGCACCTCCAACTCGCCAATTTAGCCGCCGGAAAGAACAACTGGCAGGGCGCTGTGCTGCACTTCAGAAAAGCCAAAAAGTTTAAGGTCACCGATCCCAATCTGAGGGAACAAATGAGAACCTACGAAAAGGCACTGGCCAACAGGGGCGTACTCAAAACAGCAGGCATGGGCAACCAGGGTATGCACAGACCCGGTGGCAAGAGAAAAAGACCCAAAATGAGGTGAGCCTCACCAAAAAATATCCCGACCTCTAATCCCCTCAAAAATTGGTCTTATTAAACTCCATTTGGTGCTTGCGCCGAAAAGGACCATCAACCGATGAGGTCCCTCAAAGAAGAAGAAAGATCAGAGAGTGTGAAAAAATCCTCCAAAATCTACAATCCCTGCGAAAGAATATCCTGCCGGCCACATCGAGCTTACGGACTTGAAAACAACTCAAAACTCAAAACTAAAAACTAGCCTGCCCCCCAAATAGGTGGTCATTGAGTTGGTCGAAATAAACGGAGCACACAGAGATTCCCCATAAATGCCAGAGACAAACGAGAAAATCCGTGTAATCCGCGCAATCTATACAATCCGTAATTCAGACAATGAACCGGCATCCAGAACCCATCATTCCCCGACATTTACTAAATTTGTCGTGTATGTCAAACTGCACAACCGGTACTGCAATAATCTCCGGGCTCCTATCCCAGTTGCCGGCAGAATCTTTTGTGGTCAATGGGTGGCAGGGTATTGCTACTGGTGCCGGGGGTTCAAATTCTGACCCTTTTTTTCTGCAAAGTGCGACTTCACTTACGACCTGGATGGTGCTATTGTTGGCCGGGGCACTACTTTTTGCGGCTGGTTTTGCAGTGGCATGGTATTTTTTTCGGAAAAAAAGTGAGGTGCAGTCCGGGCTCGATGAAAAAAGTGAAATTGCGGAGGTCGCGGTTAAAGCCGGTGAACTGCAGTTGTTGAAAAACCAAAGGTTGAATGACTTTTTTCAGGAAATGAGAACCCACCTGTCCATCGTCATTGAACCAGTGAGAAATGCTGCCAAAAGAGTCTCTGGCCCCTCCATTCGAGAGAATCTGAAAATGGCCGACGACAGTTGCGTCCAAATGCTCAATACCCTCAATCACTTCGAACAGCTTTCCAATCTCAGCGAACCAGTGGAATCCGCTGATAAGACTGCAGTGGACCTGAAAAAAATTCTCCTGGGAATCGCCGACAATTTTATGCCCATTCTCGAGCGAAAGGGCATTGCCTTCAGGCAGGAATTACCCGAAGGAGATATTCAATTTTTAGCTGATAGCGCCACCCTTAATCAGGTTTTTTACCTCCTCTTCAGCAGTGCCGTCAATGCGGTGCCCACTGGTGGAAAGATGGACGCTGAGCTGCAGATTACATCCATTGTTTTGAATGGGAGGAAAAAGCTGAAACTGTCTTTTCTCTGCTCTGAGAGTCACGGCGCCAATTCAGATTCAAAAGACTACAGCAGAAACCGGATCAGCAATACCGATCTGCCCGGGATAAAAAAGACGGAGCTGCTGATGGCGGGTGAAATTTTGGAAAAAATGGGTGGCGAACTCAAATCAGAGCAACCGGATGAGGGCAGTATTTTGATTGAAGCCTCCTTCTTTCTGGACCAGCTTCCCGGGGAAAAGACCCAATCTGATTCCAACGAGCCTACTGCAATTCCATCTACCACCAAAAAACCTGTTGAAAATGAAGGGGATATAGAGGATGATGACCGGGAACTTATATTAGTGGTGGAGGACAATACGGACCTGAGAAACTACATCAGGACCATTATCGAACCCGGGTACCGGTTTTCGGAGGCCGGGGACGGTACGAGTGGTTTGAAAAAAGCGATTGAAGAGGTGCCGGATTTGATTGTTACCGACTTGATGATGCCCGGATTGGATGGGTTGGCGCTGACCAGGGAGCTGCGCAAACACGAGATCAGTTGCCACATCCCCGTTCTCATCCTCACGGCCAAAGTCTCCATGGATGACCGGCTTCAGGGATTGCGCGCCGGGGCAGACGGCTATCTGACCAAACCCTTTCACTCCCGGGAATTGCTCACACGCATCGAAACCATGATCAGCAATCGCAAAACCGTAATCAACAAATTTGAGGAGAGCAATGCTGTGCCTGAGGATGACGAAGCTGAGAACAGACATGATGCGAACTTTATAAAGCGGGTCAATGCCGCAATTGACGAGAATATCATGGATGAAAATTTGGGAGCCGATCTTTTGTCCCAAAAGCTGTTTTTGAGCAGAATGCAACTCTACCGAAAACTAAAAGCTGTCTCCGGTCATTCCGCTTCAATTTACATTCGGAATTACAGATTGGAAAAAGCCAGGAGTTTGTTGGCTGACCAAAAAATGAAAGTGGGGGAGGTGTCTTTGCAGGTCGGATTTTCCAGCCCCAATTATTTTTCGAGAAAGTTCAGCGAAAAATATGGCGTTGCACCCAGTAAATTCAGGAAAAAGTAGGTTAAGGATATGTGAGCCCATTAAAATTTTGTGTATAATTGCCTCATTATGGCGATGATGTGGAAAAAATGGTCAAAGGAAAGATGGGGCAGGGGATACATTAAGTACCTGGCCCTTTTTGCACTGGTCATTATTCCTCTATACACCTACCTGTTTGCGACAAAGGAATCCCCGTTCTACTACACCCTGAGTATGATTGGAAATATGGGTGATTACCGGCTGGATTTCATTGTGTGGGGGGTAGTTACGGGTTTCCTGATCACTTTTTACATCGGCAGGTTGTACATGATGAAATCCTTTTACCACCCGAGAGCGCACCGGCTTTTACTTTGGTCCCATATTTTTTTGGTGCTCACCGTGTTCATTCCGGCCGTGGAGACCCTGCCCTTTTTGAGACGGCTTCACGCTCTGATGGCAGTACTGTTTGCACTCAGCCTGTTGGCATCACTGTATTTGTTTATCCGCTATCTGGGGGAGATAGACAAAAGCCTGTTTCACTGGTCCAGTTGGATGCTGTTTATCGTATTATTCGGGTCTTTGGGATTGTTTTACTTCGTGGGGAATACAGGAATATTCGAGTTGTTTTTCTTCCTGTCCATTACGGCTTTTTTAGCCCTGCTGCGGCTGTGGTTGAAACCCTATGAAAACAGGATTTAATGTCCGGTACAATAGGCCGGACCGGGATTGACGTTTATTGAAAAAAACAGTTACATGGGAAAAGTTATCGTGATAATCGGAATTATCATCATCGCTATCGGACTTGGAATCCACTACGGTGTCCGCATCCCCTGGATTGGAAGACTACCCGGTGACATTTTAATCCAGCGCGAGAATTTCACCTTCTACTTTCCCCTCACCACCGGCATTTTAATTAGTCTGCTCATCATGGGCATCATCTACATCATCCGCAAAATCAATGGTGGGTAACCACATCAATTTCCCGGTGGCTGTTTGAATTCTCTCCAGGGACGCAATGCCTTGGGTCCGCTTCATGGTTCTATGTGTGCCATGCATACTATCTACCTATAGGGTTAAAGTCCCGAATGCGCCCAGTTGACGGGGAAGCATTAGCTGATCGCAAGGGTGTCCACCGTGAGGTGGGATCTGAAGGAAGCGTAA
>SKLY01000038.1 GCA_007121335.1 Saprospiraceae bacterium
AATGCTATTAGTCAACAGCAAGAGCAGGAAAAAGCTGAGGATGAAAATGTAGAACCAAATTTCTACCTCGGTTTTACCACCAATTATTTCACAATCCGGTCCAGACGGCCATTTGGTTGGAGAGGAGACGATGGAAGGCATGATTTGCCCGAAAACCGATCAAGAGTTACCAGGTCATCTTTTTCTATGGTTCTTCATTTCGGATATGAATTCAATGAGACCACCCATTTGGGGGTGTTTCTTGACCACCGCACATACAACAGAAGGACAACACTGACCATTGATTCCGAAGACGATGACCGCATACCCTTTTCCACCAACAGGGCAATGTACGGATTTGGCACTTTTGCAAGATACGTGGTCAATCCGCAAAACGATTTTCAGGTTTACCTGAGACCGTCACTGGGGTATTATTTTGACAACTATGAGGAATTCAGGGACTCGAGAAGAGATTACCGCGAAGACGATCGTTACATTTCGTTTGGCCTCGGACTGGGTGCACAATACGAAATCACCGATAACTTGCGATTGGTTCTGCGGCTGACCGGTATCAATTACATCAACGGGAAATGGACTGAACGCGGATCAGACCGGGGGGAATCCTACTCCAATACCACCATGAATCGAAGGCGATCCGGTATGTTCGTTGGATTTGAATGGAGGTTATAGAGAACAACTATTAATTCAATCACAAGCTTGAAAGTGGAATCAAAGCAATGTCAGGCAAATTGTCCTGGCAAAGAATGCATTGTCCAGGCACATTTTTTAACTCCGGCTCCTACCTGGTATTTTTACAACAATAAATCCATAATGCATACCTTTGTCTAAAACATCTCGACAATGCAAAGTGACAACTTGCCTCGGGAATTGCAATCTAAGCTACAATCCACCAGGCAGTTCATTACAGAATACGCAGACAAAAGCAGGTTCGCAGGTAGGAGATTGGTGATGACCAGCAGTTTTCAAACCCAGAGTGTACCACTCCTCCACATGGTGGCTCAAAATTTTCCGCAGACGGAAATCCTTTTTATTGATACGGGCTTCCTTTTCGCAGAAACTTATGAATTCAAAGACCGCCTTTCAGCTATCATGGGATTCACGCCTGTGGAACTAAGAGCGGACAGCAGTTATGCCGGTCAAATCGATGCCAGGGGATTGTTTATTTACGCCTCGGATACGGACAAGTGCTGCCGCATAAATAAAGTAGAGCCGCTACAAAATTACCTAAAAGACGGAGACTACTGGATTAGCGGAGTCCGACGCGACCAAACGGCCAACAGAGCAAATAAACAAGCCGTGGAAACCGATGAGCGAGGTATTACACGTCTGCACCCTATGTTGGACTGGACCGCAAAAGATGTTTATCAGTACATCAATCACTTCAATCTGCCCAAACATCCACTTGACCTGGCAGGTTATGAAAGCATTGGCTGCGTACCATGTACCCATCCATGTGGCGACAGTCGCGGTGGTAGATGGGAAGGAAGCAAGAAAACCGAATGCGGATTACACACCTGATCGACCATCATTTTGAATCGCTTTACAGATGGTATCTGCAGTTAAAAGGGTCAAAAATTACAGCACATGAAAATACTAATTACCGGTGGTGCCGGGTACATTGGATACCAATTGGTTCGGGAGATCAACCAACTCGGAATTGCTGACGAAATCAGGGTTTATGACAATCTGTCCAGGGTCGGTCTGCCCTTTTTCACGGGCGAGGACAAGGTCAAAAATCTCCAGTTCATTCGAGGCGATATCCTCGATACACACACCCTCCAAAATGCCCTCAAAGGTATCGATACTGTAGTCCACCTCGCGGCCTTTGTCAGCCAGCCCTATAACCACCTCCAAAATCTCCAGTACGAACAGGTTAACCGTTGGGGATCGCTGAATCTCTCCAGATTGGCACGGGAAACCAGTACCGTTAAAAAGGCTGTTTATTTGAGTTCTTCGGCAGTGTACGGCTTCAGGGAGGACATCAATGCCACAGATAACCCCACGCCAAACAACGCCTACGGTGAGAGTAAATTCCAGGGCGAAAAGTACTTTTCCCTGCTAAAAGACCATTGTTCCAGTCATATAATACGAGCGGGCAATGTCTTCGGATACAACCCCTGTATGCGAATGGACAGTGTTTTGAATTCCTGGGTTTTCAGGGCCCTTGTGGAAGGCAAGTTCGTCATCTATGGTAGCGGAGAGCAAATCAGGGCTTTTGTACCGGTTGAAGAAGTGACAAAAAAATTGACCGATGCAATAGTGGGGGAGCATACATCGGATGTTGAGACCAGTATCTCATTTTGTGCAAGTCTCAACCAAATTAAAGACTGGCTAACGGCTTCCCTGCCTGAAACAGAATTCAACTACCTGAATAGAAACCAGGTTTTTCCCAGTCAAAATTTTCCGGCCCACCCTTTGGAAGGGGAACACCTCAAACTTTTAGATAGGCATCTGCAAAGGATGAAAGAGGAGTTGGTTCTTTAAGTTTCGAAACTTTTACCCACCGCTTTTCTTGACATTCTTAAAGCCCTCTTTTTTCAAAAAGGCAAGGATTCTATCTCGGTGGTCACCCTGAATGATGATGTCGCCGTCTTTATCAGAACCTCCGGTCCCACAGTGGCTTTTGAGCTTCCTGGCCATTTCCGCAAGATCGCAGTTACCGGATTCAAGTCCCTGAACCAGAGAAACCACCTTGCCCCCCCTTCCCTTTTTCTCTAACTTGATACGGATGGGGTGATCGAAATCGGTTTCTTCTTTTCCTTCAAGGTTGTTAGCCAGATCCTTAAAAGGATTGAACCCGGCGGGATCGGTGGTATAAGCCAGTTTTTTATCAGTATTTCCACCTCGACCTTTTTTCTGTTGTCCCATTGCAATGACTTTATCAGTTTGTGAAATGCACCCGGATGAGTATTTTATGAAAAATCGGTTGAAAATAAGCAATTTATAAGCTGGGACTGGCCGTCAAACGCATTTATTCACTCAAAATCCCTACTTTTGTCTCTCGTACGCATCCCATTTTCACTAATGGATTCATTTCTCTACCAAATAAAAAAAGGCAGTGAAATCAATGTTCACTGCCATGATGGATGTAAGAAATGAATATAAAGAATGGGACTAGATAACAAAGTTATAAACTTAAATGTGTTTCCCCAAAATTTTTAGGGAAAAAAGTATAAAGGAAGTTACTAACGTGTTGAATTCTTCGAATATTTTATCCCGGCTAAATATCTAAGGGGTTTTTTCAAGAGTTTTAAAGAGCAAAGTAAGAAATAGAGACATGAAAAGACGAAATTTTACGGATACGGTTTTAATGGTCAGACCGGCCAACTTTGGTTATAATCCCGAAACCGCTGAAAACAACGCCTTCCAAAGCAAAGAGGGAGCAGACAAAACTACCACTATAAAGAACAGGGCCCGAAGAGAGTTCGATGAATTGGTACTTCGACTTGAAACTGCCGGGGTTAACGTTTTGGTATTCGAAGATAATCCAGAGCCTGAAAAACCGGATGCGGTATTTCCCAACAATTGGTTTACCACCCACGAAAATGGAACCCTAATTACCTATCCAATGTACTCCCCAGCCAGAAGAAATGAGCGAGACCCCGCCATTATCCAACGCATTCAACGGGAATTTACTGTTAAAAATCATATCCAATTCGAAGGCTACGAACAGAAGGACCGGTTCCTCGAAGGCACCGGCTCTATGATTCTAAATAGAAAGGAGGGGATTGTCTATGCATGTCTTAGCGAGCGAACCAACGAGGCTCTATTGGATGAATTTTGTAGCAAAATGAATTATCGCCCTGTAGTTTTTAACGCTACGGACCAGGAAGGCATGCCTATTTACCACACCAATGTAATCATGGCACTTGGAAAGGGCTTTGTGGTAATCTGTATGGAGTGCATTGGTAATCCCGGGCAAAGACAAATATTGCTTGACTCCTTTAAAAATTCCAGACTGGAACTGGTTGATATCTCCTTTGAACAGGTAACCAACTTTGCCGGGAACATGCTACAAGTCGAAAACAGGAATGGCGACCCCATACTCGCAATGTCAACCTCTGCACTCCAATCCTTAACCCCTTACCAAATTACAATTCTCGAGAAGCACTCTCAATTGCTGGATTCTGATATCTCAACCATTGAGAAGTATGGAGGTGGTAGTGTGCGCTGTATGATTGCTGAAATATTCCTTTCGAGAAAATAAGCAATTACACATCTAAACAACTCTTATATGTTAAATCTATAAAGTCAACATCTTGTTTCTTTAGTGTTTACTTTTAGAATCAGTTAATACATTCTTAACATAAACCATATATACCAAACGCTTTTAGTACATATTTTTGCAGCGTATTTCTTAATCAATTTAACTCAATCATGAAAAAGCTTTACTTAGTTTTCAGTTTATTATTTGTCTGTGGTGGCCTGCTTGCCCAGGTGACGACCTCCACCATGACAGGTAAAATTACCTCGGTTGACGGCGAAGAGCTCATTGGAGCTACTGTGATTGCCACTCATGTTCCCACCGGATCGGAATACGGCACCACCACCAATGTCAACGGAGTATTTAATCTCGCAAATATGCGAAGTGGTGGGCCTTATACCGTTCGAGTATCCTACCTTGGATACGAAACAGAAGAGGTCACTGAGATTTACCTTGCGCTTGGTTCCGGTGCCAATGTGGATGTACAACTTGCGGAAGCTGGTACTATACTGGACGAAATTGTCGTATCGGGTGCCCAGGATGCAATTTTTAATTCGTCCAGAACCGGGGCGAGTACGAGTTTGAAGTCGGAAACCATTAACTCTCTTCCGACCATCAACAGAAGTATCAATGACTTTACCCGTCTGACGCCACAGTCCGTTGGTAATTCTTTTGCAGGCACCAGTTCGCGATTTAACAATTACACCATTGATGGGAATATTTACAACAACAATTTCGGTCTGGGTACAGCCCAGTTTGCCGGTGGTAATCCAGTGTCTTTGGACGCAATCGAAGAGGTGAGTGTAAATCTCGCTCCGTATGATGTGCGATACTCCGGGTTTTCAGGTGCTGCAGTAGATGCAATCACCAGGTCAGGTTCCAATAACTTTGAAGCATCTGCTTACTTCCTTTTGCGCAATGACCAGATGATCGGTAACAAGGCAGGGGATGTGGCCGTAGATGTCGGAGATTCTGAAGTAACAACCCTAGGATTTCGCGTGGGTGGTCCCATCATCAAAGATCGCTTGTTTTTCTTTGCCAGCTATGAACGAGAGGAGGAAGCCACTCCTTCTTTTACCAAAAGAGCTGCCAGAGAAGGAGAGACTCCTGACGGTATAAATATCTCAAGGGTACCTCTTTCAGAAGCCAACTTTGTAAGAGAGCAAATGCAGGAACTCTACGGCTATGACACCGGCGCTCCTGACGGCTATCCATTTGCTTCTGAATCAGAGAGATTCAACCTGCGATTTGATTTGAATATCAATCAGAATCACAGATTGTCTCTGAGGTTCAATCACTTTACTTCTTTCAGAGATGTACCTACCAATAACAACTCCATACGCTTTGTTTCAACCCGTTACCGAAATACCCGCAGACAGGGTATTGAAAACATCAACTTCAGAAACAACAATTATACCCAGGAGCGCGAAGTTACTTCTGTGGTCGCTGAATTGAACTCCATTCTCGGAGACAACCTCTCCAATCAATTGAATGTCGGATTCACTTCTTCCACACCTCAGCGTCGTGGAATACCGGGTGGTCAGGATTTTCC
>SKLY01000275.1 GCA_007121335.1 Saprospiraceae bacterium
CCTGAAGCAGAGTTGGTCGTCTCAGCGGGTCGCGGCATGAAAGAGCCTTCAAACTGGGGTATTATCGAAGAACTGGCTGATAAACTCGGCGCAACCACCGCTTGCAGCCGCCCTGTTTCAGATTCGGGATGGAGGCCGCACCACGAGCATGTGGGCCAGACGGGAATTGCGATACGCCCCAATCTCTACATTGCAATCGGCATCAGCGGTGCAATCCAGCACCTGGCAGGGGTGAATAATTCTAAAGTAATTGTCGTTATCAATAAAGACCCTGAAGCGCCCTTTTTTAAAGCTGCCGATTACGGGGTCTGTGCGGATTTGTTTGACGTGGTACCCAGGCTCACGGAAGCCATTGAGAAATTTAAAGCGGAGAACAATTAATATGCAGCTGGGGAAGCTACCCAATCTGATAGCTGTCTGCCCAACATAAATCAGGGTAAAGACGTTATTTTATTTAGTTACTTCTTCTATATGACCCGGTTTTGAATAGGGAAAAGCCATCAATTGTTGGTTTGTTTTAGGTCAATTGGGTATTAGCAGTATTTTTTGGACAGCTCAAAATTCAGAATCTGAATTTATGAAAAAATTGGAATTGGATATAGTCGCATTGTCACACAGTTTGAGTCAGTCTCACAACTATGCCGTAGTGCTTGGGGAACGGGATGGAAAGCGAAGATTGCCCATTGTCATTGGGTCATTTGAGGCTCAGGCCATAGCCGTTGCGATGGAACGCATGACGCCCAACAGACCGCTGACTCATGACCTGTTTAAAAACACCCTTGACACTTTTGATATTGTACTTCGAGAAGTAATCATTAACAAACTCTACGACGGTATATTTTATGCTCGCCTTGTTTGTGAAAAAGGGGGAGAGGTCTTTGAAATTGATTCACGCACCAGCGATTCCATTGCTATGGCAGTGCGTTTCAACTGCCCAATCTACACCTACGATTTTATTCTGGATGCTGCGGGCATTACCTACGATGAGTCCGAAGAAGCAGAGGGAGCTGATGCGCCACAAGAAAAGTCCAAAGGAAAAGGTTCGAAAAAGAAAAAGGTCAAACTCGGAGGCGACTCTCTGGAAAACGTCTCCACGGCTCAACTCAAAACCATGCTGGACGACACCCTGAAGGAAGAAAATTACGAGCAGGCAGCCAAAATACGCGACGAACTCAACAGGCGCAAACAGACGGATTCATAAACTGCCATCTCCTTTTTTGATGTATTAATTAACGCCAGCTCTTTCTCGTCGTAATTCAGCTAAGTTTTGGAAACTTCCCACCCCCACAATCAATTTCTGTGTTAAGGTCTATGTGTTATTAGGACTTAAGCTTTGAAATCAGCGGTGTTTAGTTGATTGATTACCTCCACACATTTCCGTGTCTCATCTTCGCTGACATCCCGGTGGGTTACCATTCTGATCGTTGAAGGCCCAAATGCCGAGCACAGAATATCACTTTCCTCCATTTTTCGGAGAAAGTCATCCCCGGAGACTCCGTTTTTCAGGTCAAATATCACGATATTGGTGCGCCCTTCCCGGATGGAGGCCACCCAATCCCTGCTTTTCAAAGCCTCTTTTAAAAGGTCTGCTTTTTGGTGGTCCAACTTGAGGCCCTCAACCTGATATTGGAGGGCGAAAATTCCCGCGGCAGCCAAAAAACCGGCCTGTCGCATTCCCCCTCCAAGGGCTTTGCGAATTCTTCTCGCCTGCTTAATGTCCTTTATGCTTCCAAGTAGAAGAGAACCGACCGGGGCACCAAGCCCTTTTGAAAGGCAAATGGAAATGGTGTTAAAAAGTGGTCCGATTTCTCTTGTGTCCATGCTTTCTAGCACCACTGCATTAAATATCCGCGCTCCATCCAAATGCAGCCGCAACTCCTTTTTTCTACAGAATTCAGAAATGGCTCTCATCTCATCAAGGGTATAATGCGTGCCTCCCGCTTTATTGCCGGTGTTTTCAATCACAACTAAAGAACTGAGCGGATACCAATCTGTCTTGGGTCTGATGGCTTGATCAATGAGTTGAGGACTCAACAGTCCGTTTATTCCCTCTACCAAATTGAGACCCACTCCGGAAATTCTCGCGTAGGAAGCGTTCTCGTAGTGGTGGATGTGAGAATTCACTTCGCAGATAATTTCATCCATGGGTTGGGTGGACAGATTTATGGCAATTTGATTGGTCATGGTGCCACTCGGACAAAAAAGAGAGGCCTCCATACCAAACATTTCCGCTGCCAGGGACTCGAGTTGGTTGACTGTTGGGTCTTGCCCGAAAACATCGTCTCCCACTTCGGCAGCCATCATTGCTTCCAACATTCGTTTGCCGGGCTTTGTGACCGTGTCACTTATCAGATTAATAGCCATTCCATTTTTTTTGTAAAATTATGCATTTTTTGAAGAGTGACGATAATGAATAATAGTTTGGGGGAGCGCAAGTAACCCATGGTGGAAGGAAGATTTTTTTTGCCAATGAATATAAATTAAGTGTAATGTTTTAGTAATTGAAAATGAGTGTTTAATTGTGACGATTGATGTTACTTCACCTCTAATAAAATATTTTTCGCATCAAAAATATTATTTCTCTTGGTAGTAAATGCGGGGAGTTATATCTTTGCCCTGCTTTTTGAAAAACGCACCTAAAGAGGGGCGTCAGCAATAATTCAGGCCCATTCGTCTAGTGGTTAGGACGCCAGGTTTTCATCCTGGAAACAGGGGTTCGATTCCCCTATGGGCTACCAACCGGATTTGATGTGATGTCAGGTCCGGTTTTTTTATATCCTTTTCGCAAGCTGTCAAATCATTCTTTTGTAAAATGTTGCTGGATAGCGGTGAAATTGACTAATTTTGCTCCACCATGGAAGACGGCAAAGTCATTTTGGAGGGCGATAAGCTCAACATAACGCTCAGAAGGCTCTGTGAGCAACTCATAGAGAACTACACCAACTTCAGCGATGCCTGCATTATTGGCTTACAACCCAGGGGCGTGGAACTTTCCGACCGCCTCGTCAAATACCTTAGAAATAACACGGGAAACCAGCGTATTGAATACGGAAAGCTGGACATAACTTTCTACAGGGACGACTTTAGAATAAGGGAAAAACCCCTTTCTGCCAGCCCGACAGATATTGATTTTTTGGTAGAGGGGAAGCGAGTACTTTTGATTGATGACGTGCTTTATACCGGTCGTTCGGTTCAGGCTGCCATGACAGCTCTCCAGCATTACGGACGCCCCGAATCCGTGGAATTGCTTGCGCTTGTTGACCGGAGGTTCAATCGACACCTTCCCATTAAAGCCAATTACACGGGAATTACCGTGGATTCTCTGGATGAGACCTATGTAAAAGTGAATTGGGGCGGAGGACGCGATGAGCACAAGATTTTTTTATTCCCAAATAAAAACGATTAAGCGGCCATGGCATCTCTGAGTACCCGACATCTACTGGGGATTAAGTACCTGAATGAGGAGGACATAAGGCTCATCATGGATACTACCACCCACTTTAAGGAGGTCATAAACCGGCCTATAAAAAAGGTGCCCTCGCTGCGAGATATTACGATTGCCAACTTGTTTTTTGAAAACTCCACCCGGACAAAAATTTCCTTTGAACTCGCAGAAAAAAGGCTGAGTGCGGATGTGGTGAACTTCTCGGCCTCTGCTTCTTCTGTATCGAAAGGGGAGTCGCTTTTAGACACCGTGCAGAATATCCTGTCCATGAAGGTGGATATGGTGGTTATGAGACATCCACTGCAGGGTGCACCGGTGTACTTGTCGCGCCATATTCCCGCCAATATCATCAACGCAGGGGACGGTACTCATGAACACCCCACGCAAGCACTTCTCGACCTCTATTCAATGATGGAAAAAATTGGTGACGTGAGGGGTAAGAAAATCGCCATCATAGGGGATATCAGACATTCCCGGGTGGCCCTGAGTAATATTTTTTGTCTGCGAAAGATGGGAGCTGAAGTGCGATTGTGTGGCCCTCCAACCCTGATTCCCAGGTTTATAGAAAGTCAGGGGGTAAGTGTTTCTTTTGACCTGCGGGAAACTCTGGAGTGGGCCGATGTAGCGAATGTACTTCGCATCCAACTCGAGCGACAGAATATCAGCTACTTTCCCTCTCTCAGAGAGTACAGTCTCTACTACGGAATTGACAAAAACCTGTTGAACAGTCTGAATAGCGAGGTGGTCATCATGCATCCCGGACCGATAAACCGCGGGGTGGAATTAAGCTCGGATGTGGCCGATTCAGATCAGTCCATTATTCTGCACCAGGTAGAAAACGGACTGGCGGTGCGCATGGCTGTGCTGTTCCTTTTGGCCACCGGAAATTGAGGACCCTTATTTTGGGTTGGGTAAGGCGCCGGTATACGTGGAAATCAATCCCTAAAGAAGTGTCCAGAGGCTTGATAACCTGCGAATTGACTGGTGTTGTTGAATTTAGTCCAGTTTCCAAATTCCGTTTCCTGGTAAAAAGATCACTTATGAAAAAAATAACCGAACAAGATTCTCCCTACCGGGATCTCGAAAAAATGGACACCGGGGAAATTTTGACTAATATCAATAAAGAAGACCACAAAGTGGCGCTTGCCGTGAAGAAGGTGCTGCCACTGGTGGCCGAATTTATAGATGCTGCAGTCGAGCGGATGGAATTGGGCGGCCGGGTTTTCTACATTGGAGCCGGTACCAGTGGCAGACTCGGGATTTTGGATGCATCTGAATGCCCGCCGACTTTTGGGGTTTCGCCTGACCTCTTCATCGGCTTGATTGCCGGAGGCGATCGGGCTATCAGAAAGGCGGTTGAAAAGGCCGAAGATGACTACGACGGTGCCTGGAGAGACCTTCAAAATTACGACATTGAGAAAATCGACACAGTGGTTGGTATTGCTGCATCGGGAACCACTCCCTACGTGGTCGGTGGATTGGATAAGGCGCGTAGCGAAGGGCTGCTTACCGCCTGTATTACTGCCAATCCAGGCGCTCCGGTCAGTTCCAAAGCGGAATACGCCATCGAAGTGGAAACGGGACCGGAGTTTCTCACGGGTAGTACCAGAATGAAGGCGGGAACTGCTCAAAAAATGGTGCTCAATATGATCAGTACCGGAATAATGATTCGTTTGGGCAGAGTGCTCGACAACAAAATGGTCGATATGCAGCTCAACAATGCCAAGTTGAGAGAAAGGGCGGTCGATATGGTGGTTGCTCTTTCCGGACTGTCTGAGGAAAAAGCCGAAGAACTTCTCAGGGAAAAGGGGAGCGTCAGGGCAGTTCTCAAGAGTTTGGACATGGGGTGATTTCAATCCCCTGAAACTCCCCATTTTTTAAGCCGGATTTAAGAATCCATTAAAGTTGTAGAAAGTCGGTCCCGAAAAGCCCTTTCAGAAATTGGAGGCAAGCATTTTTTACATATATTTGCCGCCTAAAATTACATTTATGACTAGAATAACTGTTGCACACGGAGATGGAATTGGGCCGGAAATCATGGCTGCCACGCTTAAAATTATTAAGGAGGCCGGCGCCAGAATAGAGATAGATGAAATTCGCGTTGGGGAAAAGGAGTACCTCTCGGGGAATACATCCGGGATTTCTGCTGATTCCTGGGATAAGATCAGAAAGAACAAGGTATTTCTAAAAGCGCCTATTACCACTCCACAGGGTGGTGGATACAAGAGCCTGAACGTAACTACCCGAAAAGCACTCGGTCTTTTTGCCAATGTGAGACCCTGTATGAGTTATCACCC
>SKLY01000102.1 GCA_007121335.1 Saprospiraceae bacterium
GAGATGGATTGGTGGTTGTTGAGGAATTCGGCAAACCATTTTTCCCGCATTTCCACCATTTCCCGGTTGTAGAGTGGGGCGGATGCCCAGAGGTGGCTCTTTGCTGGGTCGTATTTCCGGTGGTGGACCTTTTGGTTTTGATCCCATCTGATCTCATGCAGGTTTTGTTCATCAATGATTAGGAAAGTGAAGGGCTCCAGTCCTTCGAAAAGATAGTTCTCGAGAAAATCCTGCACACCTGTGTATTCCAAAAAGTGCAGAGGGATGAGGCCGCGGCTTTGGCGGTAGGGGGGCTGATGCTTGTGGGGTTCGAAGGCGCCGTTTAGGATGCAGAGGGTATATTGGTCGTTGACGGCAATCCAGCTTCCACCGCCCACGGGGTCTTTGGGGTAAAACAAGGGGCCGTTTTCTGTCTGATGCCAGGCGGGAGGCTCGGCAGTGGGCCTGTCCTCGTGTTCGTCCCGGCTGGTTGCAAACAAAAATCCGTCATCCTCCTTCGGTATGTAAATTACAGTGCACATTTCAAAAATTTTTTCCGGTGGCTTTTTTTGACAGTTTCTTTAACAGCGGGGGGAATACAAACATTCCCGTAGCCAGGGTCTGACGGAAAAAAGTGGAGGGATGGAGTGCGAGGTTTTGGAGGAACACCCCCGATCTGATTCGCCGTCCGAGGTATTGGTCTCCGTATTTAGTGAGGCCAGTCTCGACTGATTCCCAGCTTTTTTTTCCATTAAAATGGTCAGTGATTAAATCCGCAGCCACTGCAGCAGAGCGAAATGCAAGACTCATTCCGTTTCCGGTCAGGGGTGGAATAAAACCAGCCGTATCTCCGAGATAGAGCACGGGTGATTGCACGGCTGTGCGGTAGATAAAATTAAAGCGGGCTGTGGTCACGGGCCCCTCCAGTACTTTTGATTCTACCAAATGCTTTTTGATAACCGGATTCTGGCCCAGTACATTTTGCTCTATGCGCTCCAGATCTCCGCTGTATTTTTTTAACCATTTGGCAGAGGCGAGGTAACAAAAGCAGTATTTTCCGTCTTCAATCCGGGAAATTCCGGCATAACCCCCGTCAAAGAGGTTGATCTGTATGGTGTCCTCGGGAAAGTCGCACTCCAGATGGTACTTCACCCCAAACCACTTTCCCTTTCCGGCAATTTGGTCCGCTTTTGAGGGAAAAAGGCGATGCGAGTAGCGCCCCGTGGCACCAATTAGCCTTTTTGCAAAAAAATTCTGGCCCGATTTTGTGTTCAGTACAAATCCCTCACTGTCCTCCTCAATACCGGTAATCAATGCATTTTCATTCACATCCGCCCCCTGCTGTCTCGCTTTTTCACAAAGGTGGGCATCCAGTTTCCACCTGCTGATCCCAAATCCCCCGGGTTCAAGTTGGCAGCTTCGCTTTTTGCCATCGTGAAAGCTCAGTTCAAAGCGGTTGATCTGCGGCAGTTCGTCAATTTTTGTCAAAAGGCCGTTCCTCTCCAAAAAATCCCTGGACTCGTTGCTGATGTATTCACCGCAAACTTTGTGGCGCGGATAGTTGTCCTTTTCCAACACCAACACCCGCATACCCTCACCGGCGAGGAGCTTAGCCAGGCTCAATCCCGCCAGTCCCCCGCCCGCTATTGCGATGTCGTATCTCTGGTCTGCTGTCAATTTAAACGGTTGTTTTTAAGCAAATGCCGGGAGTGGGGAATGGTTCAAAACAGCTTCCCGGGATGGATAAGTCCGGAAATTGGAATAGCTTTGCAAACGGACCGCCGAAAGCTCGACTAATCTGTCCAAAAATGGCCATTCAACTCCATTTAAAAAAGTACATACCGAATCTTCGTCTGAAAAAGGATGGTGGCAAGGAATATGTCTGGGACCCCACGCGGCAGCGCTACCTCGTTTTGCAACCTGAGGAATTTGTCCGCCAGTTGCTCATCCAGTACCTCAAAAGCGAACACGCGATACCGATTTCACGCATGAGGTCGGAATACGGCATTGAACTGCATCGCACCAAAAAGCGCTGCGACCTCATCGTTTTTGACAAAAACGGCCGTCCGTTTCTGCTGGCGGAGTGCAAGTCCTTTAAAAAAATGGATGCCGGATTGACGGCGGACCAGATTGAGCGGTACAATCTGGAGGTCAAAACCGACCGTATTCTCATCACCAACGGCCCCGAATCGCATTACTTTATCCGTTCGGAGAAAGGAGGTCCCTTTGAGCGCGTGGATAAGATGGATTTGAGTGATTTTTTTTGACCCACAGTATTGAGTGAGGTTTTCAGGAAACTGCTTTTTGATTACAACATTCACAGCAAAATATTGTATATTTGGCACCCCATAAAAAATACGTCCATGCGCAATAGAAAAATACTGCTTACGGGTGCTGCCGGCCAGATCGGTCAGATGCTAACTCGCGAATTGGCAAATAGATACGGTAGCCAAAATGTGATCGCCACTGATATTTCAGACGATCCTGGATTTCCTTGTGCTTTTGAAAAATTAGATATACTGGACCGGGAGCGGATGGAGGAGTTGGTGCGCGAAAATGGGACAACCGATTTGTATCACCTGGCAGCCATTCTTTCTGCTACCGGGGAAAAAAATCCTCAAAAAGCCTGGGACATCAATATGCGCGGTACCTTGAATGTTCTGGAAGTTGCCAGAGTCACTGATGTGGATCGCTTGTTTTTCCCCAGTTCTATCGCCGTTTTTGGCAATGAAATAGATCGTGAAAAAGCGCCCCAGCACGCGCCCCTGATCCCGCATTCTGTTTATGGAATCAGCAAGGCCGCAGGAGAAAACTGGTGCAATTACTACTTTGAAAAATACGGTCTGGATGTGCGCTCCATCAGATACCCGGGAGTGATAGGATACGAGAGCCCGCCCGGAGGAGGAACCACAGACTACGCAGTGGATATTTTTTACAAGGCAGTGGAGGAGGGGCATTACGCTTGTTTCCTGAATGCCAATGCCAGACTGCCGATGATCTATATGGACGATGCCATTCGGGCGACCATCGAGTTGATGGAGGCCCCGTCGGAGAAAATTACCATCCGCACCTCTTACAATGTGCAGGGAATGAGTTTTACCCCCGGTGAACTGGTGGAGGAAATCAGGAAGTTCATCCCGGATTTCACCATTGAGTACCAACCGGATTTCCGCCAGGACATTGCCGATAGCTGGCCCGGACGTCTGGACGATCAAGCTGCAACAGGCGACTGGGGATGGAAGCGGGAATTTGATATTTCCAAATTGACCGAAACCATGTACCGGGGCGTAAAAAGTTTACAACAACAAAAAACCACCTGAAATATGTTTGACAACGTTCGAAAGCAACTGCAAGAGGAGATTAAGGAGATAAAAGAAGCCGGACTCTACAAGGAGGAAAGGGTGATCACCAGCCCGCAGGCAGCAGAAATTACCGCCAACGGCAAGGAGGTACTCAATTTTTGCGCAAACAATTACCTCGGTCTTTCTTCGCATCCCAATGTGATAAAATCCGCCAAAGAAGCCATCGATTCCCACGGCTTCGGACTATCCTCGGTGAGGTTTATCTGCGGAACACAGGATATGCACAAAAAACTGGAGGAGAAAATCGCGAAATTTACCGGCATGGAGGATGCCATTCTCTACGCCGCCGCTTTCGATGCCAACGGAGGACTCTTTGAACCCATTCTCACCAAAGAAGATGCCATTTTCAGCGATGAACTGAACCACGCCTCCATCATCGACGGTATCCGTCTGTGCAAGGCAGCGCGCTACCGCTATAAAAACAACGATATGAACGACCTGGAGGCCCAACTGAAAGAGGCCACGGGTGCCAGGCGAAAACTGATCGCCACAGACGGTGTATTCAGCATGGATGGAACTGTGGCACAGCTCGATAAAATTTGTGACCTGGCTGAAAAATACGGCGCCATGGTGATGATAGATGACTGCCACGCCACCGGTTTTATGGGAAAAACAGGCAGGGGAACCCACGAGTATAAAGATGTGATGGACCGAATCGATATTGTAACCGGTACTTTTGGAAAGGCCCTGGGCGGAGCATCGGGTGGATTTACCGCAGCGCGTCGCGAGATAGTCGATATTCTCCGCCAGCGCTCCCGACCCTATTTGTTTTCCAATACAGTAGCACCGGCCATAGTGGGTGCATCCATTGCTGTGCTGGACACCCTTTCAGCCACCACAGAGCTGAGAGACAAACTCGAATTCAATACCCGGTACTTCCGCGATGGATTGGAGCAGCGGGGATTTGATATCGTCCCGGGAGATCACCCCATCGTCCCCATCATGCTCTACGATGCCAAATTGAGCCAGGAATTTGCTTCCCTGCTGTTGGAGGAAGGCATTTACGTGATCGGATTCTACTATCCGGTGGTGCCAAAGGGGAAAGCCCGCATACGGGTTCAACTCAGCGCCGCTCACGAAAAACACCACCTCGACAAAGCCCTCAATGCTTTTGAAAAGATTGGCAGAAAATTGGAGGTGGTCCGCTGAATGGAGGGAGTGAAATGTTTCCCAAAGCACCAGGTGTAGGCCCGGAGTTACGATACAGAATAACTATCAATGTAAATAGTTGAATAAAGTCCCTTTGCAAAAGGCTTCAGCGGGGTCAAACGCTGAAACCAGGTTCAAGTCCTGCCCCAGCTACCTGGAAAATCCCTATTCGCAACCCCAACGGATCAAGCAGAAAAATCATGATTAAAACCTGTATCCGTTAGAAGGAAATCTCTACACCCGTCCCCAACGGTGCCATACAACAAAGCGGTGACCCCCCGCCAAAGGATAGGGTCATGCAAAGGATAGGGGGCATGCAATACTATGGGGGCATCGCCCATCGCCAAAGAACCCCCAATTCCACACATATTATAAACATTCATAATTTTTTCCACTCAGAGCCTAAAAATATTACGGATTATATTTTTTTATAAAATATTCTTGTATATTTGCCCTTTGAATAATGTGTTTTACATATCTTTGCAGTTGTAAGACATTTTTTAACAGTAAACAAGGTGTGTTAAACACCGCACCCATCCCAGGAATCAGGCTGTCTCAGTCAAAGTCAGTCGTTTTCACAAAACAGTAAATTTTATTGGTTGCCGGAAGTGGCGCGAGCCATCTGGTATTTCGTCCCTCTGTGTTTTTCCCGTTCGGGAGCGATGCACAGGTGTACGGGATGCCTTATTGGTGCATAAAATCCCCCTTTCAGTAATATTTTTAGAAACGCATATAATCCATTTGTGAATACAAAAACTCAATATGATGGCTAATCTACTTAGAATTACCTGCGGAAAAACGATCCTGCTCACAGCGAGCCTGCTGTGGATCACACACGCAATCTCAATTACACACGCGCAAACTTCCTGGGAGGTATGCAGCACCTGTTCCATTACTTCCATCCAGGCAGCGATTGATTCTGCTGATGTGGGGGATACTATTTTTGTAGACCCAGGGACTTACACCGAGGATCTAAACATCAATAAAGATGACCTTGTGATTTTTGGTCCAAACCAGGGGTTACATGGTACGGATTCCAGTCGCGGAGCTGAGGCAACGGTCGATGGGTTTGATATTCTAATTCCTGCTTCAGGAGTTACTATTGATGGGATGGATCTGAAGCCGACCAAGGGAAATAATGTTGGAGCTCTTCGTCCAACAGCCCCCGGATTGCTTTTGACAAATTCTATTGTAGAGGGAAATATTTATCC
>SKLY01000036.1 GCA_007121335.1 Saprospiraceae bacterium
AATCTGGAAACTACGTCCCCACCAGAATCGCCCATCGGTATGATGGATTTTGGTTTATCAGGGTAACAAATGAGTTGGAGGTGGTGGAGTAAATAATCCTTATGTAGCAAACGCAAGGCATTGCGTCTCTAGAGCCGAATTGATTCAGTTTCTTTCCGCTATTATCAACTTTGTACTTTCCGAACTTTGTACTTTCTGAACTTTCTACTTTCTGAACTTTCTACTTTCTGAACTTTCTACTTTCTGAACTTTCTACTTTCCGAACTTTCTACTTTGAGCAGAAACCAGTTCAGGACCGTAAAATTCATCCAATGCGGGCTCCATGGGGGTGAGTTCAAGATTCCAGCCGATGGAGTTGAGGCCGGTTTCCAGGCCTTCGATTATGTGATTCATCTGGAGACTCGCCTTTTTTAAAAGGGTTCCATCACTGAGGGCTGCGATATAAATATTTTCTTTTGCCTTTGCATTGATGTGGTTGTAATCCGCTGCACTAAATACATTAAATGCACCCTGGGTAATGTCGTAGTACTGCAAATTGTGGTCCACCGAGAGGATGGAGGCAGGCGGCGGTTCGCTGAGATAGACGGTACGGGAGTCGTCATCTACCACCAGACACATGGATTCGAGGTCGAAACCCGCCGATACTTTGGCATCCACTCTGACCAGGGCCTTTTTTCGAAGAGGAAACCAACGCCAACCCACGTAATCCTCGTAGGTGTATATCTCGCTGAAATGACCTTCAACAGCCACCAGTTTCATCACGTCGGTAAACTTTTCAGCTATGACGACAGCCGTTTCATTCACCACCCTGTTTTCAGCACTTTTGAAGTACTCTCTGGTGATGTAAACACCGGCCAAAAATGCCAGCACCAGCAATGCGAATCCAAAATACCACCTTATCATCTGTGTTTTTTTTATGATTAATACTTACAGCCCTGTCGATGGGCTTTTCCGCACAATAGATTGGCAGGAAGAAGGAAAACTCAGGCCCCTTCTTTACCTGCTACCATTCAAAATCCTTTGGTTGAGTGGTGGATTTTCCCTGAGGTATTATCTCATGGAAGCCAGTGGATGTCTCAAACCGTCGTATTCATCCAGTACCACCCTGATTGATCCAACCGTCAGTGGGGATTCAATCATTACGGGAA
Organism: Saprospiraceae bacterium; assembly: GCA_007121335.1. Lineage (GTDB taxonomy): Bacteria > Bacteroidota > Bacteroidia > Chitinophagales > Saprospiraceae > PWJY01. The sequence continues at coordinate 1,149 of SKLY01000036.1, forward strand.
TCCGGTTACGGTCGTTGGATACCCAGACGGTCATTTCGTCCCCTTCCTCAAAGACATTTCCGGCAATGACCTGAGGGGTAAATTCCAACAAGTCAAACCTTCCGGCCCTTCGAATTCTCTTGTTTTCCGTCAGGCCTTCATACCTCATTCCCACATTGTAGGTTTTGTCGTCCAGGGTCACCGCCAGGTCAATCACGTCATTGACATTCATGCGGTCCACATTCATATTTCTCGAGTAGTAAATAATGGAAAGTACGTCGTGCATGCAGCGGTCCATCTCCAGTGTATCCAGCTCCAATTTATCTCTGTTTCTGCCGTGCTTAGCTTTTATAAATCCGCTGTTGTAGTCAAAACTTAATTCGGCGTACTTGCGATAGGAGCCCTCTTCAATGTCCCGCACAGCGTGAACAGGCAACAAACTGTACTTATCGACTTTTGAAGTGTAGCGGTCCCTTACGCGGAAGATGCGGTCATAGGTAGAAGAAGTGCGGCCAAATGCTTCCATGTGGTAATAATTATCGTCTTCCTCTACAGTAAATGTTACCGTACCGGCAGACAACCAAATGAATCCGAGTTTATAATAAACTGTATAGACCACCCGCTCGCCGCTGCTAAAGGCCCTGTTGTCAAGCGAACAGTCGGCAAAAAAACTGTTAACCTCAGGTCTGTTTTCGACCTCCGAGCTTATATTTTCCCCTCCTTTTTCCGGCTGGGATAGTGGAAGAAAGAGCAGGAGCACAGGCAGCAATGCAAATTTTATCGAATTCATAGTCCGCATTTTGATTATTAAGCAAAAAACGCATCCGGCTACTTAATTATTTCTAAATGATTCTTCACCGGCGTGGTAATACGTTCCAGGATGTGTTTGATCCGCGAATACTGTTTTCAATGTATTAAACGCAGAGGAAGTGGGTTCCGTTTCCGGGGGTTGTAGGTGATAATGAGTTCTACTGAATGCAACGCAGGCAGCATAATACGTTAACCTGGCCATTTAGAAAATAACCCATTAAATTTTTTTACTATATTTGCCTCATGCAGACGGGGGAAAACAAAGCTGGAAAGGCCAGGATAATGGGGATTGACCCGGGCACCAATGTACTCGGTTACGCCCTGATTGAAGGGGATAAAAACAGTATTAAACTGATTAATCTCGGGGTGGTAAAAATGGGTCATCTCAACAGTCAGGCCGAAAAGCTGAAGCGGTTGTACGACCGGGTCCAAAAACTCATCGAGGTGTATCAACCCTATGAAATGGCTGTCGAAGCGCCTTTTTATGGAAAAAATGTTCAGTCTATGCTCAAATTGGGAAGAGCGCAGGGGGTTGCTCTCGCTGCGGGATTCTCCGGTGATTTGTCGGTTTTTGAATACAGTCCAAAGGAGATCAAGCTCTCGGTCACCGGGAATGGAAATGCCAGTAAGGAACAAGTAGCCGGAATGGTGGCCCATTTATGCGGCAGCCCGCTCAGGGAGAAATTTTTGGATGCCACCGATGCCCTGGCAGTGGCCATTTGTCACAAATTGCGAATATCGGATGGCAATCTGGGCCAAAAAAGCCGGAAGCGCTACTCCGGTTGGAAGGATTTTGTAAAAAACCGCAAGTGAGTTCTCTATTAGTGAAGTGCAGGTCTGATCTCCAGGCTTTCGATGGCCTCCGCCTCCTGTTCAATCCACCATCGCAAACGATCATAGACCTTATCTTCAGGGAAGTAATTGAGGGCCATTTTTACAAATATGTGTCCGTGCTTGGCCTCAGAGATCCACAGCATCTTGTAAAACTGCTTTAATTCTTCGTCTTCCAACGCCTCGGCTACGAGTTTAAATCGCTCCGCACCGCGGGTTTCGACCACGGAGGCGATAAGCAGCCGGTCCATAAACCGCTCCTCCCTACCCGAGTGGCATTTTTTCACCAATTGCTTGACGTAGGGGTCCTCCTTTATCTGGTGAGCGAGTTGGATGCCGCGTTTTTCCATGATTTGATAGACCTGTTGAAAGTGTTCCAACTCTTCAACTCCGGTTTCTATGAGTTCAGGGATGATCTCCACCCGGTTAGGATACTTGGCGACCAGGCTCATCGCCATTGCGGATGCTTTCCTCTCGCAATCCGCATGGTCCTGCAAAAATTCGTCAAATCCATTGATTACCGCTTCAACCCATTCGGGCTTGCTGGGTACCAATATGTCGAGATTTAGTTTCATACCTTCATTATTGGTTTATTCGATTTTTGACAAATCCAAGGCACAGCGCCGAAACCGGGCTGTGCAAAAAAGGTCGTTTCAAGCACCTCGGAGTGAGGATTTTGGTATCATGCAAACCAGTAGAAGAAAATAAATCCGAGCAAGACGAGCAGCGAAATGGTTACAATCAATAAAACCCTGAAAAACTTTTTCTCCTGTTTCTTATAATGTGCTTGTTTTCTGGCTTTTCTCTTATGTTTAGACATAATCAATCATTTATAAAGTGAATGAATCAGGGTACAATTATACAGCATATCCCAAAAATTCCGCAATTCGAGGGTCAATTTTTATATCCGAAGGTTTTAGATCTCGCTTGAGCACAATGCCTTCAAGGGTTTTACATCGGCTCAATGCCACGTAGGCCTGACCCGTTTCAAAAGCGCCCCCTCCCGACAGGTCGATGAACACATTTTCGAAAGTTTTTCCCTGGGATTTGTGAATGGTAAGGGCCCACGCCAGTTTGAGCGGATACTGTACAAACTCGCCTTTTGTGCGGGTTTTCAGCTTATTCTCCTTGCTGTCGTACTCGTACTCCGTCATGTCCCACTTAAATGGCTCCACCTCAATGACCTTATCCTCATGCAAACCATCTTTTAATCTCACCAAAATATGATCCTCGTGCACCTCCACTACCCTGCCGAGGGTACCATTTACGAATTGATGGTCGGGTGAATTCCTCAAAAAAATAACCTGGGCGCCGGCTTTTAAAGATAGCACACTGTCTGCCGGAAAGGCATTGAGGGGAAATTTGCCCTTCACTTTTGCATTGTAAAGAACAGGATCTCCTTCGAGTTGAGAAAGCCTTAGCTGGTTGATCGCATTGACCGTGGCATTCCGGGCCGCGAGGGTGACGCACCAATCCGGGCTGTCAAAAGTGGGATCAACCCGGCTGTTTATAAATTCGAGATCATCGAAATCGGCAGTATTGGTCCGAATGCGATCGAGTAACTCCACGAGTTTGCGGTCTTTTTGCCTGAACACCTCGGTCAGTTCAAATTGATGGAGCCTGCATTCTCTGTCAAAAACGCGGGCTGAGAAAAAATACGGACTCTCGTACTCGGTATTGAAGTAATTGGCAGCAGCGACCCCACTTACGACCGGGGGTAACTGGTAAAGGTCTCCGAAAAAGACCATTTTAACCCCACCAAAGGGGGAATCGGTTTTTCTCACCACCTTTAAAAAGTGATCCATCGCATCCATCAAATCCGCCCGAACCATTGATATTTCGTCGATTACAATAAGGTCCAACTTGCGGATAATTCGCTTGTTTTTCCAGATTTTAAACTCACCGGGTACCAACAGGCTCGGTGGAAAGCCAAAAAAGGAGTGGATCGTCTGTCCACCGACATGAAGGGCAGCAACTCCTGTGGGAGCCAGGCAGACCATTTTCCGGTCGGTGGTATCGGTAAAAAGTTTAAGCAGGGTGGATTTTCCGGTGCCGGCACTTCCTGTAATAAAGACAGGATCACTCCCGGAATTGGACATCAATTCCATCGCCTGATCAAATTCAGTGGTTATTTTTACAGGTTCAAATCCGGCAGAATCCAAAACAGCTTGTTTTAATTAAAATTCGGGGTCTGAGACGAAAATTCGACTCCCCGGACCCTCTGTCAATCGAGCAAAAGTAAGAAAATGTTCCGGTGGTAGAAGAAAACAAAGCAGGATTCAACGAGCCGGAACTTGCACACCCCTTTTACTGAACAGGACGCACCAGGTATATAAATACCGGAAAGTGATCGCTGTAACCTCCGATGTATTGACCACCTGCAAAACTCCTGTAAGGGTAGCCCTTGAACCGGCCCGTCCGCTGCACCAATTTCCGATGGTTCCAAATTTCAGACCTGAAATACCTCCAGCCATCTTCCTGTTCATGCGCAAGGCCGTAGGATACTATTATCTGGTCAAACAAACTCCAGGAATCACGCCAGGCATTTGTACCCAGGCCCCTTCGGAAAGCATCGTAAAAGGGGTTGTACATATTCTCGGGTTCCATCGCATCGCGGTCACCCACTGCGTTGATGTATTTCTTGATGCTCTCGTTGACAGGGTCATCGTTAAAATCTCCCATTACAATGACTTTGGTCATGGGATCTTCCGCTTTCAAGCTGTCCACAATAGCGCGGTTAACTTGTGCCCCGCGATTCCTCTTGTAGCGAGTTGCTGCCTCACCGCCCCTTCTGGAAGGCCAGTGATTCACCATGACGTGTATTTTCTCGCCCATCAATTTCCCGGTCACCAGGAGGACATCCCGGTTTTTTTCGATACTGCCGTCCGGTCGCTCTATTTCAAAAGGCAGTGGCCGGG
>SKLY01000030.1 GCA_007121335.1 Saprospiraceae bacterium
TACAATTTTGTCACCAGAAAGGGCATGGTGGAGGGTGCTTTTACGCAACAGGGTGACTTGAATATACACGGACGGCGGACTAAAATCATAGGTCAGGATGAGAGTGAGGATGCCTCGGATTTTGTGATCTATCAACAGGATGCACTTTTTACCACCTGCGACCATCCCGAGCCCCATTTTGGAATTCGCTCCAGCAGGCAAAAGGTTATTCCAGGAGAATTGGCCGTAATTGGCCCGTCCAATCTCGAGATTGCGGGGGTGCCCACGCCTCTGTGGCTGCCCTTTGGATTTTTTCCCCTCATAGAGGGTGGTAGGGCTGGTATTATATTCCCGAGGGATTTCGAGTTCTCACCCCGCTGGGGCTATGGGATTAGCAATATAGGTTATTACGTACCCATCAACGAGTATATTGATGTCGAATTGAACGGCAATATTTATCTACGCGGATCCTGGGCGCTAGGAGCCAATGTACGATACAACAGACGGTATAAATACAACGGCAATGTCAATATAAACTACTCTGTTTTTCGCGAAGAGGCTGAAAATTCAACAGACATTAACCGAAGCAGGTCATTCAGCATACGGATCAACCACAATCAGGACCAGCGCGCCCATCCCACCCGCAACTTTGGCGGAAATATACATATTGAAACCAATGAGTTCAGGAGCCTGAACTTCAATGATTACGATAACGTATTTAACAATCAGCTAAGCTCTAATTTTTCCTTCAGTCAGATTTTTCCCGGGAGGCCTTTTAGGGTGAATGCCTCTTTGAGTCACCGGCAAAACACCCAATCGGGGCAGATGGACATCACCTTCCCGAATGTCAACTTTCAAATGAATCAGATATTCCCATTTAAGAACCGACAGCGAACCGGGCCTGAGCAGTGGTATGAGAAGATAAGTTTCCGGTACAATGCCTCCTATCAGAATCGGTTTTCTGCTCCTGACAGTCTATTTCTGTCTCCTGAATTTTTCGAATCTTCTAGAATGGGATTTCGTCACAATGCTTCATCCAATGCAGTTTTCAGAGTAGCCCGCCATTTTAATCTTACACCATCTGTCGAGTACAATGAAACCTGGTATGTGCAGACTTTGGAAAGGCAGTTTCAGGAGGACCTGGATATCAGAGTGGATACTATCTACAACCAGGACAGTACCGAGTTTTTTATTCAGCGTGATACCATTTCGTTTGGCGAAGTGTTGGATTTGGACCGGCGGGGACTGGATGGCTTCAGAACCTACAGGGCCAGTTTGAATCTCAACACCCAGATTTTTGGTACTGCCCGTTTCAGGTCCGGCTTTTTAAGGGGAATTCGCCACACCATGAAGCCCAATATCGGCTTGAGTTATGCACCGGATTTTACAAGGGAGAGTTTGGGGTATTTTGAAGAACTTCCCATTATCAATCAAGCCGGGAAACGGGATACCATACGTTATTCCCGGTTTCAGGATGGGATATTCGGAGGTCCTCCCACCGGGGGCAGCCAAATGCTTATGAATTACTCCATCGGAAATACACTGGAGGCAAAAGTATTTAATAGAAAGGACTCCACAGAGCGAAATATCAGCCTGCTCAATAATGTCAACGTCAGTGGTAGCTATGATTTTAACAGGGATTCTCTCAACTGGAGTATGGTGAATGTGCGCGGTACATCCCGTCTTTTTGGCGGAATATCCACGCTTACCCTCGGTCTTATGTACGATCCTTATGCCATTGATGAGCAGGGCCGCCGGATCGATAAATTTCATATGAGTGAAACCGGCAGACCACTTCGATTTGTTCAGGCCAATGTGCGCATCAGCAGTAGAATGTCCATCAATCAACTGCTGGAAATACTACCATTTGGACCCGATCCCGACAGGGAAGGTAGCAGTGTGCTGGACCTCATACGGCAGTTAACCATCAATCATCAGATCGGCTTTGTCAACAATGCCCAATTTGAAGAAGGATGGGAGATAAATACCCATTTTATCAGTCTTCGGGGAAGTATTCCGCTCTCAGAGAAGTGGAACCTCAATTTCACCAACATCGACTACAATTTTCAACAGGGTCGTATGTCCTACCCGGACTTTGGAATCAGTCGAGATCTCCACTGTTGGACCATGGCACTCAACTGGCAGCCGAGAAGGGGTACCTATCAGTTTACTATCAGCGTTAAGCCCGGCTCCATGGACTTTCTCAATGTACCCTATCGCAAGAGCAGGGTGGATGGATTCTCGGGCTTTTGATGGCAAACCTGTCGCCGGGGATGGATATTTTGTCGAAAAGGCACATTTTCAGAGGCGGGATTGTTGTACATTTGTAGAAATCCAAAAAACCGGTCAATGGAAAACAAGAGAGAGGAGAATCCACAGCGAAAGAAAAAGGCTGAGTTAATCATTCGGAATCACATGATCTGGTCCATGGGTGCCGGTTTGATCCCTGTTCCCGTGGCGGACTTTTTTGCCGTTGGTGCCATACAGTTGGATATGATACGCCAGATGTGCAAACTTTACGAAATTGATTTTAAGGAAAAAGATGGCAAGGCGGTGGTGAGTGCCCTGACAGGAGCCGGCCTCTCGCGCCTCGGTGCCAGTGCGGCCGTCAAGTTCGTTCCAGGAATGGGCTCAATCGTAGGTGGTGTGACCATGTCTGTACTCTCAGGTGCTTCAACCTTTGCCATTGGAGAGGCATTCAAAAAACACTTTGAAACCGGCGGCACTTTCCTGGACCTGGACACCGAACGCATCAAAAAGATGTACAACGATTTGTTTGAAAAAGGCAAAAAAATGGCCAGCGATATCCAGGAAGAGAAAAAGACCACAGGAAAGTCCTACAGCGATATCATTGCCGAAAGGGCCGATGAAGCTTTTTCCGAGGAGGTCGAAGAGGATAAGGACACACAAGATCACGATCAGGTGATCAAGAAGCTCAAAGAACTTGCGGAACTGAAAGACAAGGGCGTTATCACCGAACAGGAATTTGAAGAATTGAAAAAGGGCATTCTCAAGGGCAATTGAGGCCCTCGGTCGAGCCAATTCTGAAATCAGGATACAGCCGATTCCCGTTTCATCCTGGGGCTTGCCGTGGCATTGAGGTCTGCAAAATCCCCCTCCAAAAACTTATAATGTGCGGCCATTGCGATCATGGCGGCATTGTCGGTGCAGTATTCAGGACTGGCTAGAAAAAGCATTCTTCCGCTTTTTTCACAGGCTGACCTCATCATTTCCCTCAACTGAGAATTCACAGAGACACCCCCTGAGATGGCAATGTCGTTCAGTTTCTGCTTCTCTGCGGCCAGCATCGTCTTTTTAACCAGGGTTTTTGCGATAGTATATTGGATGGATGCTGCGAGGTCGCTTTTGTTCTCTCCTAAAAAATCGGGATTTTCTTTAATCCGGTCTCTGATAAAGTAGAGCACTGCAGTTTTGAGGCCGCTGAAGGAAAAATCCAATCCCGGCACTTTGGACTCAGGAAAGGAGTAAACGGGGCTTCCCTCTTTAGCCAGCTTGTCGATGGCCGGGCCTGCGGGGTAGGGGAGTCCCATCATTTTGCCGCATTTGTCAAAAGCCTCGCCCGCTGCGTCATCCAGGGTTTGCCCAATCAACTCCTGTTCCAGGGGACCGCGCATAACGACCAATTCAGTATGGCCCCCGCTCACTGTCAGATTGAGAAAGGGAAAATCGGGTTTTGGCTCATCGATGAAATGAGCCAAAATATGGGCTTCCATGTGATTGACCTCGATTAGGGGTTTTCCGGTTGCCAGTGCCAGGCCTTTTGCAAACTGGGCCCCCACAATTAGAGACCCGAGTAAACCGGGACCGCGAGTGAAAGCAAAGGCATCGATCTGTCCGATCCTCAACCCCGCTTTTTTCAATGCTTCGTCCACCACGGGCACGATGTGCGACAGGTGGGCACGGGAGGCCAATTCCGGTACCACTCCCCCAAAATTTTTGTGCACATCCTGATTGGCGACTATATTGGATAGTATTTTGCCGCCTGACATAACTGCACAGCTCGTATCATCACAAGATGACTCAATGGCCAAAATGGTTCCCGATTGTCTGGTCTCCTTTATCATACTGCAAATATCCCACCTTCCGGGCGGTTTTAAGAGATTTCATAGAATTTTTATCCTCATACACCAAAATGTTTGCCAAATAAGTCCTATAATTGTGACCTGGAATAGAGTCACTCTCATTTCTCGTGAGGTTGATTCTTTCATTTTGTTTACTGAGCCGGACTTTGAATAATAGACCGGCACTTTGTATTGTTTATTACTTATTCAAATATTCAACTCCATGAAACTGGCTATTAACCTAGTAATTGTATTGATTATCGCCGGCTTGGTTTATCTTCTGGTCGACTCTATCCGCGAACCCATCCATTTTCAAAATGAAAAGGACAGGAGGTCCAGCGCTGTTATTGATCAGTTGAGAGATATCAGGGAGACCCAGCGAATGTATAGAGACATCAGAGGTATGTTTGCAAGTGATTTTGATACCTTAATACATGTAATGAGAACGGACAGCTTTAACCATATCAGGCTGATTGGAGACCCGGATGATCCTTCGGGAGAAGGTTATGTTCGAGATGCCACCAGGATAAGTGCTTTAGATTCTATTGTGGCGATGGGTATTAATCTGGATAGACTTCCTTTCGTTCCCTTTACAGACGACGAAAAGTTTTATATCAATGCAGATACGATTACTTATCAGCAGACGCTCACACCTGTCACCGAAGTGGGTGTCCGTTGGAGTAAATTTATGGGGCCTTATGCCGATCCATCTTACAGAAAATACGACTACCGCTACAATCCCGACGGAGTATTGAGATTTGGGAGTATGAACAACCCCAATTTATCTGGTAACTGGGAATAAAATTTTCGATGCAGGTTTATAAAGAAGAAGATTTTTTTTCCGGGCCTGAGGGCCTGGAGGCTGTTTTGCTGTGGAGAGACCGCAGTGCGAGTTTAGCCTTGTTTAAGGCTGAAAAAGCAAACAAAGGCCCCGGCGCTGTTTACGAATGGTCTGCAGCAGACAGGGATCGGATGGAAATTATTGACTTACTCAACAAGCTCAATCCCGATTCAATCCGCATCGTGACAGCAGGTTCAGGTTTTAGCCTTATGCCCCTTGAGATGGCCAAAGATTCTGAAAGTACCGAGTGGCACCAACACTTGCCAGGCGATTCACAGAAGGGAGTTTTGGTGTCAGATAAAAAGTCAATCCCCGCAGTTTCAGTTTCTTTTGAAATAGACCCCGGAGACTTTGAATTTCTAGCCTCCTTGAGAAATGATCAAAAAGTGGAGCACCTGGCCGGCGTCTTGTTGGAGAATATGGAAAAGGTGGATTTCGTATCACTCTGGTCAAAAATTGTCCTGTACTTCGTGGACAACCAGATGTTTGCAGTGGCGGTCAAACACGGGAAGCCGGTTTTGGTAAATGCATACAGTTATCAGGTGCCCGCAGATGCCCTTTACTATTTACTCTGGATCAAAAAGGAGTTGTTTGCCGACGAATCAGAGGTCCCCATTTTTGCAAACGGACTGATAAAAACCGGCTCAAACCTGCACAATACGCTAAAGAATTACATAGATCCCCTGCACTTTGGCACTTCATTGAGAAAGAAATCCGACGACCTGAATAAGGACTTCCCGGCCCATACTTTTTCTCTCTTGAGAGAAATATCTTAAGGGATAGGATTTTCGTTTCGACTGATATTTTATAACCAAGAATCTACCATGCGCGTCATAAGTGGAACATTAAAAGGACGAAGATTCAGTCCCCCAGCAGGGAAGTGGCCAACGCGACCCACTACCGATTATGCCAGAGAGGGGCTGTTCAATATCCTGCAGAATCAATTGGCTTTTGAGGAGCTGATCTGTCTGGACCTCTTCGGAGGAGCCGGAAGTCATACTTTTGAGCTGGTGAGCAGGGGATGTGAGGATGTGACTTATGTGGATCAATTTGCCCCCTGCGTGAAATTTGTCAGTGAAACTGCCGTGGAGTGGGGTATTGATGATTTTATTACCATCCACCGGCAGGATGTCCGTCATTTTTTGTCTCTGGCTGGTAAGAAAAAATACGACTACATTTTTGCCGGACCTCCCTATCCGCTGACCTGGCTGGACGACATTCCTAATCTAATCTTTGAGGCAGATATCCTTGCAGAAGATGGACTTTTTGTACTGGAACACAACCCCAATCGCGATTTTTCAGCCCACCCCCATTTTAGAGAACTCCGTAAGTACGGTAAGACCTATTTCAGCCTGTTCCGACACTGACTTAGTGCAGATGTTTTTTAATGAATTGTGAATATATAAGTGGGGTTTTCTTTTTGTCGTAAAGTGTTGAAAAGCAGATTGTTGAAGTTGTGAGTTTCCGGCATAAGCCCTTCAGTAATCAGGTAGCGGTCGGATAGTTTTCAAAAATTCTGCATTTTTGCCTGTAAAATACAGCGATGGCAAAAACACTTTCTGTAATTATTCCCGCCTACAACGAGGAAAAAACGATCCTGGATATTCTCGAAGCCGTGAAGCTTGTAGTGCTTGACGGAGGATTTGACAAGGAGATTATTGTGGTGAATGATTGCAGTACGGATTCCACGGCTGCTTTAGTTGAGAAATTTCAGGCGGAAAATCCCAACCTGAGGTTGCTCCTCAAACACCAGGAGAAAAATATGGGCAAGGGGGCGGCATTGCACAGGGGTATTGCCGAGGCCAGCGGAGATTATTTAGTGATTCAGGATGCCGATTTGGAGTACGACCCCAGAGAGTACAATTTACTGCTTAAACCCATTATCGGAGGTCAGGCTGATGTGGTTTACGGATCGAGATTCATGGGCGGGAATCCACACCGAATTCTGTTCTTTTGGCACTCGATCGGAAATAAGTTTTTGACCTTCTGCAGCAATATGTTCACCAATCTCAACCTGACCGACATGGAGACCTGTTACAAGCTCTTCCGCGCGGATTTGATCAAGTCCCTGGATTTGAAGGAAAGGCGATTCGGTTTCGAACCTGAGGTGACGGCTAAGATATCAAGAATCAAAAAGGTCAGAATTTATGAAGTGGGCATAAGTTACTACGGCAGGACTTACGAAGAGGGCAAAAAAATCGGATGGAGGGACGGATTTCGCGCCCTTTACTGCATTGCGAAGTACGGTCTGTTCCGGGCAAAATAAATCCTCGCTAATTCTCATTACAGCTCACCACATAAAGCCCGGGTAAAATTTCAATGAAAATTTTGTAAATTTGGGCTTCTTTTTCAACTGAGTCCTGTGGTCAGGGGAGGTTTTGGGAGTGAGGTTGCCGGCAAAAGTTTCCGAAAAGCATTGTAATGGCAGTAAATAGAATACGAATGAGCCCTTTTGGAGGGTTTAATCATAAGGCAGAAAGGTGGGCTGTCGTGAAATTTTTTCCACCACTTAATGTTTGATGTAAAATTTTAACCAATGAAAAACCTATTGATGTTAATGATCTTTTCTGCTTTCAGCTATGCGACCCTGCTGGCTGAAACCAAAACGCTGGAGGGCAACCCTCTGCTCGAGGAATTTGATACCCCCTATGGTGTGCCTCCTTTTGACAAAATTCAGGAAGAGCACTTCCTCCCCGCTATTGAGGAGGGAATAAAAATTCAACAGGGGATAATTCAGGCTATTATCGACAACCCCGAGCCCCCTGACTTCTACAACACCATTGTTATGCTAGACAACAGCAGCGCTGCTTTGTCCAGAGTTTTGCTGGTGTTTTACAACCTTGCCAGTGCGAACACCAATCCCAAAATTCAGGAAATAGCTCAGGAAGCGGCCCCAAAACTCTCCGCCAATTCCGATGATATCATACTCAATTTGGAGCTCTTTGAGCGCATCAATGAGGTTTACCGGCAGAAGGACGAATTAAATCTAGATCCCGACCAGAAAAAACTGCTGGAGGATACGCGCAGAAACTTTGTCCGTGGTGGTGCTGAACTTGAAGGCGCATCCAGAGAGCGACTCAGAGAGATCAACTCCAAACTCTCGGTACTCACTCTGCAATTTGGCGACAATGTACTGGCTGATGTAAATGATTGGAAGATGGTCATCGAAAATGAGGAGGACCTGGCAGGATTGCCGCAAAGTGTGAGAGACGGAGCTGCATCTGCCGCTGAGCAAGCTGGTATGGAAGGAAAATGGGTTTTTACCCTGCATCCGCCCAGCGCCTTGCCATTCCTCTCCTACGCAGAGAACCGCGACCTGCGCAAGAGAATGATTCACGGATACACCCACCGCGGCAACAACGACAATGAATACGACAACAAGGAAATACTGACTGAAATAACCAACCTGAGACTGGAGCGCGCCAACCTCCTCGGGTATGAAACTTTTTCCCATTTCGCACTTGAAGTGGGCATGGCCAATGACCCGGAAACGGTCAATGACCTTTTACAGCAACTCTGGGAGCCGGCCTTACGTGTGGCAGAGCAAGAGCGCGAAATGCTTCAGCAAATGGTCTATGAAGACGGTCACGATTTTGAAATCACAGCCGCCGATTGGAGATATTATTCCGAAAAGGTCAGACTGGCCGAATTCGATGTCGATGACGAGGCATTGCGCCCTTATTTTGAAAAAAGCAGGGTAGTGGATGGCATGTTTGAAATGATCAACCGCCTCTGGGGATTGACTTTTGAAAAACTGGACGATATACCGGTTCACCACGAGGATGTCGAAGTTTATAAGGTGCTTGAAGAAGATGGCAGCCTGTTGGGAATATTTTACATGGACCTTTTCCCGCGTGCCAGCAAGCGCTCAGGTGCCTGGATGAGCAGTTTCCGCACCCAGTCCGTGGATGAGGATGGCAACCGCGTTCACCCCATCGTCACCATTGTGTGTAATTTTTCACCTCCCTCCGGTGATCGCCCCGCGCTTTTCAGCCTGGATGAAGTGACTACGCTCTACCACGAAATGGGACACGCTCTTCACGGCTTGATGTCTGATGTCAGATACAGAGGCCAGGCCGGAACTTCGGTTTCCAGAGATTTTGTGGAGCTTCCCTCTCAGTTACTCGAAAACTGGGTGACAGAGCGCGAAATGCTCGAGCTTTTTGCCTTCCACTACGAAACTGGCGAACTCATTCCCGAGGACCTGGTCGATAGAATGGAGGCAAGTGCACTTTTTGGAACCGGTTTCAGAACGGTGGAGTACCTCGCATCCTCCTGGTTAGACATGGCGTACTACCACAGAGATGAACCGCTCACTACTCCGATCAATGAGTTTGAAGCGCAGGTGTCCAGAGAGATAAACCGACCCTCTGCCATCCCATTCAGGCACGCAAGCACCCATTTCCAGCACATATTCAGTGGTGGATACGCTTCCAACTACTACAGTTACATTTGGTCGGAAGTGCTGGATGCAGATGCGTTCACCGTATTTAAGGATGGTGGACTATTCAACCGGGAGTTGGGTGAGTCTCTGAGAGAGCACATCCTCTCCACCGGTGGAACAGCCGAACCAATGGACCTTTACAAGAGATTCCGCGGATCGGAGCCGGATATACAGCCGCTTTTGGAGAGACGCGGTTTAGTTGAAAACTAAATTTCATGACACATATCAAAGCCCGGGTCTCAGGATTCGGGCTTTTTTACTTTAAAGGGTAGTCTCATGAAAAAACTCAGCCTCGAAGAGCTTAACAGACTCAGTCCTGAGGAGTACCGCAAGGTTTCTCCTGTCCCTGTGGTAGTCGTTCTCGACAACATCAGAAGCGGTCTCAATGTGGGTTCACTGTTTCGAACGGCCGACGCCTTCAGGATTGAGAAAATTTTCTGCCTCGGTATTACGGCAAGACCTCCCCACCGGGAAATACTGAAAACGGCTCTGGGCGCCACCGATACGGTCCCCTGGGAAGGGGTGGAGGACGGAGTTGGGTTGGTGGCTTCTCTCAAAGCGGAGGGATATACGATCCTCGCGGTTGAACAGGCCGAACCGTCAGTGCCATTGAATGAATTTAAACCGGACATAAACCGGAAGTACGCGGTGGTATTGGGTAATGAGGTCGGAGGTGTCTCGGACGACATTATGGAACTCGCTGACACAGCCCTGGAAATCCCTCAATTCGGCACCAAACACTCGCTGAATGTGGCTGTTTGCGGAGGCATCGTGATCTGGCACCTGGCCGGGGTCTGGCTTTGGGGTGAGGAGTGAGAAGTTTTCTCTTTTTTACACAAAAGACATCGCCAAAAAGGACACCAACAAAACCAACCAGAGAATCCCCATGAAGTGGATGTAAATTGCCAGTTGGTCGAGTTGGCGGTACTTGCTGTCATCTGAAAAATAGAGTTGGAGCTGGTGTTCTTCCCGGTAATTATAGCGAAACCGGTAGTAGATGTAAATCATAAATGGGATTGCTGCAATGACGTGGAGGAGGTGGAGCCCGGAAAGCAGATATAAAAATGCGTAGGCGTTGTTGGTCTCCATAAAGGCATCGGCGGAAATGACATCGTACCACGTCCGCAACTGTCCGAGCAGGAAGAGCAGCACCGAAGCCAATGCGAATTGAAGGTTTTGACCATATTTGCCTGCATCGCCCTCGCGGAAGGCCGATTTGACACCCTCTGCGTAGTAACTGAGGGCCAGAATAAAGAGGGTGGTTATCACAAACCAGCCCGGGAAATTTAAACTGCCCACTGACTGATTGAACTGAAGGTAGAGCAGAGAAGCCAACAGGCTTAGAAATAAAAAGGATACACCTGCTATTACCAGGATTACTAAGAGGTAGGAAGAATGTTGCCTGCTGAATTCCATGTGAGTATGTGTTGATATTTTTAAGTGCCTGTTGCACCAACTGTGATGTTTCATAAACGCTAAATGGGTTTTTGGGTTCATGTCGGTTTAATTAGACTGAAAGACCGGCCATTTTCTATGCAACGAGCCGGACTTTCACCCCCTGATCGCTGAACAATTGACCGTAGTTTTTTATTCATTCATACGGGTCGGGCAAAAATGATCATCCGTTTTTCCGATATTGCCAACAATGCTTTTGCAGGTCCTGGTCGTCTGATCCGGTGATTTTTGAATGGCAAAGACGGAAACTGCCACATTTTAATAGGCCGGAAATCACAGAAAGAGGGAGTCCCTCAATTTTCAACAAAAAAATTACAGCTAAATGAAGATATTGATATTGTCATCCAGTGTTCGGGAAAAGAGAAATACCCATATGGTCGCAACTGCAATTGGCCAAAGGATGCGTGAGAAGTACGGTATAGATGCGGAGGTGGTTGATCTGAAGGAGGAGGCATTGCCCCATCTGCACTGGCTTTACAAAGCACATCCCGAGCCGCCGGAGAGCATGGGAAAATTGTTCGACAGGTTTATGGACTGCGACGGTTACATTTTTGTAAGTCCCGAGCACAACGGGAGTTATTCAGCCGCCCTGAAAAACGTGGTTGATCACTTCCCGAAGGACGCTTATTTGAAGAAACCCATTGGTATTTCCACTGTTTCAATAGGTGGAATGGGGGGCATGAGAGCTGCTCTACAAATGCAATTGCTGGTGCTGGCTCTGAAGGGATTCCCAATGCCTGAAATGTTGCTCACACCCAATGTCACCTCCAAATTTGAGGATGGTGAACTGGCGGACGAGGACTTTGAAAAGACCATGGATCGGTATATCGAGAATTACATTTGGTACGCCAACGCACTGATTGAAAAAAGAATAGCTGAAAAATGAGTAAACCAAAATACAACGCCCTGAGCCCTGAAGAGGAACGCATCCTGCTGCACGCTGGCACTGAAATGCCATTCTCCGGCGAGTACAATGACTTCAAAGCCGCGGGCACTTTCATCTGTCGCAGGTGCAACAACCCGCTCTACCATTCCTCGGATAAATTTGACGGCGGATGCGGCTGGCCCTCATTTGACGATGAAATCACCGGAGAGGTCGAACGCAGACCGGACCCGGATGGAAGACGCACTGAGATAATTTGCGGTAATTGCGGAGGCCACCTCGGCCATGTATTTACCGGCGAGGGCTTTACCGGAAAAAATACCCGCCACTGCGTGAACTCCCTGTCCATCAGGTTTATTCCCGATGGAGAAGACCTGCCTGAGGTGATAAAGGAGTGAGTTTTTGGCTATGATTCTATCCCCCCCTAATGCGCGATCATCCTCTTCGACACTCTGCCGTAGGGAGTGATTAATTGGTAGTAGTAAATGCCGGGGGAGATATTTAGTTGGAGGGGGATTTCATTGTAGCCGGCATCGTATTCGCCCTCTGTGGAGATCACTTCATTTCCATTGATGTCGATGATGCGGAGAGTGACAGTCGTTTTTTCGGGTAGATTGAAACCTATTGTGGTTTCTTGCTCGAAGGGGTTGGGTATGTTTTGAGCCAATTGCACCAATGTGCCCTGGGAGTCCGGTTTTATGGAACGGCCCTCCACTTCAATGGTTCCGCGGGCCACATCTTCGTGGCATTTCATGGGGGTGCCGGTTGTTGAAACGGTGTAATTAAAAGTGCCAACTTCTAAAGGGCTGCCACTTATGGTGAATTCGACGCCGTCAAAAGTTCCGCTTATTCCCTCGGGCAAACCCCTGACCTCGACTTCTTCTGCATCTCCATCCAACCGATAGGTGATATTTTCAATGGGATTTTCAATGTACACCTTTTGAGTATCAGAGCCGGCTGCAGAGGTCAGACTTAGCTCACTGTGGTCGCAAGATGAGGTTATGTACATCAGGACTCCACGTCCGGTGGAGAATCCAGTATTTTCATCTGTAAAATAAAGTGACCATGTAAGGTCTCCATTGGAAGTATAATCGATGGTCCAGCTCTCACCCCCGTCCCTAGTACTCAAAATTTTATATAGACTGGATGCCCAGCCGTTATTGGCATCTGTGAAGTAAATGGATTCGAGGAATACTGAGGTGCCGGAATTTTGAGGATTCCAGGTTTCTCCTCCATCATTCGTGTGTAAAATTGTACCGTCTCCACCCGATGCCCAACCTTTTTCCCCATCAATAAAATGAATGTCGGTGAGGGTTTTAGTGGTTCCCGAATTTTGAGGTGTCCAGGAGGATTCTCCCCCAACTTTCTTAGCCAATATGGTGCCTCCATCGCCAACTGCGTAACCCGTGTTTTTGTCCGTAAAAAATATGGACCTCAAAGAATTTGTGGTTCCGGAATGTTGTTTGTTCCAGGTCAGGCCACCGTCTTCTGTTTTAAAAATATCCCCTATAGAATTGGTAAACCACCCGGTATTTTTGTCCGCAAAGTAAATGGATTCAATCAAGGTCGTGGATTTAGTATGTCGTAGATACCAGGTTTGTCCCCCATCGGTGGTTGTAATTAGAACACCACTCCAGCCCGTCGTGGCCCATGCGGTATTTTTATCTACCGAATGCACATGGTCAAAACTACCAAAATAATAAGGATTGGTTGCGGTGCTTCTTTGAGCCTCCCAATTTAATCCGCCGTCACTGGTTTTAAAAAAGCCAGTATAATCAACTGCCCATCCGTGTTTCTCATCGGCAAAATGGATGTCCCTTAGGGTAGCTGCTTTTCGAGAAGCTATTTTGGTCCAGGATTTGCCTCTGTCAGTAGTGGTCATATAAGCTCCGCCACCTAAAAATCCTGTATTTTCATCTGTGAAAAAGACTGAGTTGAGACCATACAAGGTTCCCGTGTCAATAATGGTCCAGGTCTCCCCGTCGTCATAGGTCGATAGTAATACTCCCTGAGCCCCTGATACCCACACGGAATTATCATCTGCAATATATATGGAAACTATATGATTTGTAACACCGGAATTTTGTGAAAGCCATGTTTCACCTCCGTCTCCGGTTTTAAGAATGGTACCATCATTTCCTACCGCCCATCCTGTATTTTCATCCCTAAATTCAACATCCAAAAGACGGGTGGATGTTCCTGAAAATTGTGTCGTCCAGGTTTCACCTCCATCAGTCGTATTCATTATTGTGCCATCCCATCCCACCGTCCATCCGGTCATCGCATCAGTAAAGTGGACAGAAAGAAAGTCATTGGATGTTTCTAAAGTTTGTTTACTCCAATTTTCACCCCCGTCAGTGGTTTTCATCACAATACCATCCATTCCCACTGCAAAGCCTGTATTTTCGTCAATAAAATAAACCGATCTCAATTCTCCTATCCGGCCTGAATCCTGCCGGGTCCAGTCTTTCCCACCATTTTCTGTGCCCCAAATGGATATTTCATTAGGTTCTACAAAAATTATACCTTCGCCTACTGCCCAACCTTTGTGGTTGTCAACAAAATGAATGTCCTCAAATCTGGTGTCTGGAAATTCGTGTATAACACTCCAATTAAGCCCTCCATTACTTGTACCCAAAATAGTTCTTCTGCAATGGGCCCATCCATGATCAAGGTCTGTGAAATGAATAGCATTCATGCCATTTTCATGCAGGAGATTTCCCCCGGCCTCAAAATTGGATATCCATTCCTGGGCATTGGACTGGAAGGGGAGGAACAGCATGAGGAGGTATAAAACGGCACAGTGAAATCCTTTCATCGGGAGTTTCATCTTACGGGATTTATTTTGAAGCATCGATTGTGAATTTTTTATACGAATAGATTCATGGATTTTAAAGAATGTCGATTTGACGGTATGTTTAGCTGTTTTTGAAAATTTAACCAAAGCCCGTTCAATGGACTATCATCGGTCTGGAAAGATCCCCAAATGGGGTGCTTAATTGGTAAATATAAGTCCCGGCCGGAATAACCGGTTTAATCGTGATTTCATTGTCGCCTGCATCGAATCGCCTGACTATTTTCTTTACGGTAATTCCGTTTAAATCAGTGATTAGAAGAGAGACCGTTGCGGATTCCGGTATGTAAAAGTCAATGGTCGTGGATTTGTCAAATGGGTTTGGTGAGTTTTGTGACAGTCTTATTTCTTCCCGGTCACCGTCTGCCGATGGCTCTTCAACTACAATTGAGCCGGTTACAACCGCTTCTTCGCATGGATTGGCTGTACCGGTGGTAGTTACCGTATAATTAAAAACACCTGTTTCGCCGGGGCTGCCACTGATGATGAATTCATTGCCGTTCAGTGTGCCATTGACACCCAATGGGAGTCCTGTCACCTCAGCACCTGTCGCGAGACCACCCAGTTCGTATGTAATATACGATATGGGTGTTTCTAATTCGACAGTTTGCGAGTCAGTATCTGACGATGACGTGAGTGTAAGGGTTGTCCCGGTGCATGGGTATTCAGTATGCAATAAAATTTCGCCCCCTTGTGTAAAGGCCCAGCCTGTTTTTATATCTGTAAAGTATATGTCCAATATATTATTTGAGGTGCCTGAATTTTGAGTGGTCCAGGTTTCTCCACCATCCGTTGTATTGATTATGGTACCAAATTCCCCTGCGGCCCATCCGTGTTTTTCGTCCACAAAGAAGACAGAACCAAGAACGTCGAACACTCCGGAGTTTTGAAGCCTCCAATTTCTCCCTCCATCATCGGTGGTAATTATGGTGCCATATTCGCCCACAGCCCAGCCGGTTTTGGAATCTATGAAATAAACAGACAACAAATAATTCACTGTGGCTGAGGTAGCAATTTTCCAGTTTTCGCCCCCATCCTCCGTTCTTAAGATATAGCCACTACCTCCAACAGCCCACCCATTGTTTTTATCTGTAAAATGAACTGGAGCAAAGAATAGGTGTGGGAGTTCATCGAATTGAGTCGTCCAGGTTTCGCCGCCATCCGTTGAAGCTATTATTAAACCAAAATCCTCAACTACCCAACCATGCAGGGAATCTGCAAAATAAATATGTCTGGGTGAAATTGTGAGATTATTTCTAACTACATTATAGGATTCCCAGTCATCTTTTGTGTAAATTATGTCCCCATTGCTCTCCATGCACCAAATGTAATCTCCGTGTTGAAGATCACAGGCAATCCAGGGTCCGCCACCGGCGATATTGACCCTGTTGGCGGTCCAGTTTTTGCCGCCATCGCTGGTTTCAAGTATAGAGGTATTGCGGGTTGCGATTCTTCCATTTAGGGAGTCCGTGAAATGAACAGCAATAAAATTTGAGTGGCTACCTCCGATTTTTTGGACCCAGTTTTCCCCACCATCTGTTGTGGTGAGGATGACGCCTCCATTCCCAGCGATCCAGGCTGTGTTCTCATCAGTGACGTGTATGGAATTCAGCGCACGGTTTGTACCCGAATTGGTCGTGGTCCAGTTTTCTCCCCCGTCGTTTGTTGTCAAAACTCTTCCACTGTTGCCTATGGCCCAACCGTTATCCGGATCTGTAAAATAGATTGACCTTAAATTGTTCCCGGTTGTAGGATCGTGTAGGGACCAGTTTTCTCCACCATCCGTTGTTACCATTAGATCCCCATTGTCAAGTACTAACCAACCTTTATTGGAATCCAGGAAATGGACAGACCGACATGTAATTAGATCTGAAATTTTTATGTTTTCCCAGTTTTCTCCACCGTCTTTTGTGAACTTTCCTCCTCTCTCGCCCACAGCCCATCCCCTTTCTGAATCCAAAAAGTGAACTGAATAAAATGTCTGAAAAATAGGAAATCCCAGTTGTTCAGTCCAGGTTTCTCCGCCATCATCGGTTGCCAAAATCAAGCCACCGTAACCTACAGCCCATCCTCTGTACCGGTCGATAAATTGCATTGAATAAATAAACCTGCTCGACAGTGAATGCTGCACAGTCCAGGTTTCTACCCATCAATTGTAGAAATTATTTTACCCCCGGCAGCCCATCCGATATCCTCATTGTAAAAGTGAACAGATCTGAGATTATTAATTTCCAGGTGGTTTTGATTGGACCAGGTTTCCCCACCGTCGTTGGTGGCCATCAGTAATCTGTTATCACCCACGGCCCAGCCATTTAGTGAATCCGCGAACGAGATGGAGTGAAGATTGCCCCCTACATACTTACCCCCCAATTCAAAGGGCTTTTTCCATTCTTGCGCATTTGCAGGAGAGGTTATTATCACTACAGCGGGTAGCAGAAACAGCAAGTATAAATTTTTCATAACAAGGTCATTTCGAGGGCAATAAGTCAGGAATGGAAACCGGCCCCCAATGGCTTTTCTAAAATGCCATCGATAACAATAATCTGGAGATTAAATTCTCAAGTGCAGTAAACTCAATAATGGATTGCCAGCCTATTACTCCTGCCTGTCAGCCTAATTTGTCCCTAAAGGTAGAAACTATCCCAAAACTATTTTAGGAAACAACCATTTTTCTGTCATTTTTACAGAACCAGGCCTTCCGGGAAAGCGGTGGTTGGTAAAAACAATCGGCATCTTATAAATTGCGCTTTGACACATTGGTATCCACCTAAAAATGACATTTGCTGGAGTGCTTGTTTTGAGACGGCAGTTGATTGGCTGAAGTGGATTTGGTGTTACCCTAAATTCCTTTCAGGCTTTTGCACCTGACGGAATCCCAGTTTATCCGTCATCAAGCCCACCAATATTGTTGTGTCCCAATACAAAGAAAAAAGCCCTGCACTCCTTATCGGTATTGGTAAATTCATCGAATTATCAGGAGTGCAGGGCAGTTGATTTGCCACATAGGAACTAAAGTGGCGCATAAACTAAAATCTCCCTTTTTGCAACCCCATGATTTTCAAAGGTTTTGCCAGGAGATTGTTGTCAAAAAGTGACCCCGGAAGGATTCGAACCCTCAACCCCCAGAGCCGAAATCTGGTGCTCTATCCAGTTGAGCTACGGAGCCATGGTGCAAAAGTAGCCATTTTTTAAAAAAGGCTAAGGATTGTGCCCACAAATTAGTCGGGCTTTTTTCAAAGGTATTTTTTTGTCATCTTTGAGGTTTGAAACAACCGCCAGTGCACTGCAGCAAATCAACTTTTTACTGAGTGGATATGGTGAGGTGATTTAGAGCGGATATTATTTAGTATGGGGAAAAAAGATAAACAGGCGAAAGTATCCAAAGAGGGTTTGAAGTCCTTTTTCAGGGTGTTTTACTACATCAGACCCTATGGGTTGCAGTTTGCCGGTGGTCTTATACTGTTGGTGTTTGGCAGCTTGTTGTTTATGATTTTTCCCGGTGCCGCCGGTGAAATGGCCAATGCGGCTGCCGGTGAAAGTCGCTTCGAATTCACGGTATCGGACTACGCGCTGCTCTTTTTAGTGATTTTGGTGTTTCAGGGTGCTTTCTCCTATTTCCGCACAGTGCTGTTTGCCATTGTGAGTGAAAAAGGTATGGCAGACGTCAGAAAGGATCTTTTTGCCAAAATGATGTCCCAACACCTCAGCTTTTTTGAGGATAGAAGGGTGGGGGAGTTGACCAGCCGAATCACTGCCGATGTGGAGCAGTTGCAAAGTGCTTTTTCCATCACCCTGGCCGAGTTTTTGAGACAAATTGTGGTGCTGATCGTGGGCATTGCCATACTGGCGTGGCTCACGCCGGCCCTATCGCTCATCATGTTGCTGACCTTTCCGGTAATTGTACTGCTGGCCATGCTTTTTGGAAGGTACATCAGGCGCATTTCGAAGAAAAGACAGGACGAAATCGCCCAGACCAATACCATCGCCGAAGAGGCATTTCAGTCTTTTCAGGTGGTAAAATCTTTTGCCAACGAGTGGTTCGAAACACTGCGTTACAGCAAGTCCGTCGATCAGGTGGTGCAAATAAGTCTGCGCTACGCCCGTATTCGTGGCGCCTTTTTTGTCTTCATAATCACCGTGCTGTTCGGGGGCATCTTTTTTATTCTCTGGCGCGGCGCAATAATGGTGGAGCAGGGGACCATGCCATTGGGCGACCTCTTTGCATTTATTATTTACACAGGAATAATCGGGGGAGCGATAGCCGGAATTGGAAACCTCTACACCACGCTGGCAGGAGCCGTGGGTGCATCGGAGCGCGTGATGGAAATTCTTGAAACCGAGGGCGAAATAGATGGCGTTTCCAAAACAGAAGTGAAGAGCGAAAAAATCAACGGCGGACTGCAATTCGAATCAGTTAACTTTTCGTACCCCGGGAGGCTGGAGAGTCCTGTGCTTCAGGATATTGATTTTTCAGTTGAAAAAGGCGAGAAAGTGGCGCTTGTGGGTGTGAGTGGTAGCGGTAAAAGCACCATTGTCAAACTGCTTCTCCGTTTTTACAATCCGCTCTCGGGCCAAATATACCTGGACAACCGCCCCGTCGAAGAATTTGACCTGAAAGCCTACCGGAATAATTTTGCCCTCGTACCTCAGGAGGTGGTGATGTTTGGAGGTACTATACGCGAAAACATTGAATACGGAAAGCCGGGCGCTCCCGAAGAGGAGGTTGTTGAAGCTGCGAGACTCGCCAACGCCCTCGAGTTTATTGAGCGTTTTTCCGATGGGTTTGACACCGTGGTTGGCGACAGGGGCGTCAAACTTTCTGGTGGTCAGCGGCAGCGCATAGCCATCGCGCGAGCCATTCTCAAAGACCCTGAAATACTCATACTCGACGAGGCCACCTCATCACTGGATGCCGATTCAGAAAAAATCGTTCAGGCGGCATTGGACAACCTGCTGCAGGGAAGGACCGCCATTATCATCGCACACAGGTTGGCAACCATTCGCAACGCCGATAAAATACTGGTTCTGGATAAAGGTAAGGTTGCCGAGCAGGGAAAACATGAGGATTTGATCAATTCCGGCGGACTTTATTCCAGACTTGCGGGTCTTCAATTTGAACCCATTAATTAACTTTCAGCGTTTTAAATGTCAGGTTATGAAACTCAGTAAACAAGATTTAATAAGAATACTCGCTTCGCTGGCCGCTTTTGTTCTGCTGGTGTTTATTTTCATCAGGGAGATACCTTATAATATCAACACTTTTAACCGGGTGGAAGTGGTGCTGATATCTATCGGGGTCGGGATTGTGGCCGGTGTGCTGCTGGCCCTTTATTTCAAGCGCTACGCCGAAGAACTCATCGCTAAATTTCAAATATTTGTCTCACTGGCAGTGATGTGCGCTATTTTTTTCCCGTCAATTCTGAGTATGGTAAATCGCATCCAGGTAACCGAAACCGGAGAGCATTTGACTTATGTGGAAACACGGGAGGTTTATGGAATGGTATTCAAAGGAAGACTCGATGAGGATGGACAGGTTTCAGCAGACTCCTATGACATTGTCGTTGAGCGTGAAAACGGCAAACGGGAAGCTATTCGTTTTTCCAGTGAAATTTCCGCCGGCTGGGAAAGAGGACAGACAGCAGATATTACGGTCCACAGGGGGCTATTGGGCATTCACTTTGTATATCCGGAATAAATGAGGGCGAGGAATACCACTATTTTGTTGCTGTTTTCTGTACTGCTCATCTCCCTGCCGGCTGAGCGGCTGTACGGTCAATTTGGTTTTGGAATGCACTTTTCAAACGACCTGTATCAATCCGTTTCCAATCCCGATGAGAACGCTCAATACAGCAATGCCAGGAGCATAGTCATAAGCCCTTCATTCGGTCCCAGGTTTTACTACGGTTTTGGAGAGTGGAGTGTCAGTGCACAAACTGCCATCGGAATTTCCCCCTTTTCCTGGGATTGGGGTGAATATCGCGGCATGGGGACACTCTACGCACCCTCGCTCTTCAGTGTTAATTACGGAGGGCTCAGTGGGTTTACGGAGGAGGAGGCATCCTGGGGTTTTTCCGTGGGGGCCGGTATTCACCTGGGAATTACCGATTTTTATTTCCGGGAAGATGAAATCCGGGACGAGAGTTTGAACCTGATCGCCACTCCTCTGGCGCAAGTTGCCTTCGGATATGGAACCAGGGGAACTTCTGCCAGCGTGTACGTTCGTTACGGCAGGGAATCCGCCGGCAGTGAAGTTTTTTCCGTCGGAGTGGCCCTCGACATCAATTTCCTCCAAAGAAGAAACTACCGGTAATCCTTTTCACAACCGGCAGGAAAGCCCCATCATGAATCCCCGA
Organism: Saprospiraceae bacterium; assembly: GCA_007121335.1. Taxonomy (GTDB): domain Bacteria; phylum Bacteroidota; class Bacteroidia; order Chitinophagales; family Saprospiraceae; genus PWJY01. The sequence continues at coordinate 20,892 of SKLY01000030.1, forward strand.
TTCAATATTCCCCACTCTGTAACTTAAGGAGAAAAACTCACAACTCACAGATACGCCCCTTCGACCCGGCTCAGGGCAAAGCAATTCGCAACTAGCCTTCCCCCGCCAACAATCAATCATTTCACCCCTACGGGGTTCATTATTTTTGTTTGAACCTATGTTCTATAATCATGCCATCCCTACGGGATTCACTCCTATTACAAGGGCTGATTGGTCGAAATAAATCCTCCAAAATCTACAACTCCAAAATGTATAAACATAATCCTAACAGCGAAGGACTTGCGCCAAAAAAACAACTAAAAACTACTCGGGCTGAGCGTCAGTCGAAGCCAAAACTAAAAACTCAAAACTCAACGGGCCATCAACCAAAAACCATCGGCCACTTTAGTCCACCACAGTGGAACAGAGATCACGGAGATAAAATCTGGAGAAACCAACAACCCCAGTGTAAAGATATACTGCCGACAACATCGAGGTTTCGCTCGCAAAAAGCCATCAACCATCAGCCATCCGCCATAAACCCATCAGCAGACGCACCAATTCACAACTGATAAACCCGTCTGCGACCTCTACCGTGAAACCTAATACCCCAGGGTCGGGCGTGAAAGAAAAAGGTCAGGTTGCCACCGAAACGATATGCACAAGCGAAATCCTCAAAAATCAACAACCCCTCCGAGTAGATATCTTGCCGGCTACATTGAGGTCATGCCGCAAGCAGCCATCGGCCATCAACCATCAGCCAACAGCCGCTGCATTCCATGCAGCCAACAAGACCAAATTGTCAGAAATAAGTCGGTGGTAATGTAATAATATTTTATCTTCGCGTTCCAATTGAGACAGGTAAAATGCAGGGCTTGAATGTGCGAAAAGGAGGGGTGAAGTTACGGTTCCCGAAAGCAGTTAGAAGTGCATTTGATCCATGTGAAATGATATGCCTTAGTATATGACATTAGCCGGTTTTGGTACCATGGTGCGCCACGAGTTTCTACTGGAGTTCAGACACAGGTTTGCCTCTGCCGCACTGCTTGTTTATGTAATTGCCGTGGCATTTATTATATACCTGAGTTTTGCATCTCCTGAACCGGCGGTGTGGAACGCGCTTTTTTGGATGGTTATACTTTTTTCCGGCCTTCAATCCGGCACCATGGCTTTTTTGCGCGAATTTGGAAATGCCCATCTGTTTTATTACCAGTATGTCCATCCGCTTTCCCTGTTTTTGGCAAAAATTTTGTCGGTCTGGCTTAAGCTCTTCATGCTGGCGCTTTTGGCCTGGTTTGTAATGGGTGTAGTCCTCGGCAATCCAATTGTGGATAGTGGCCTGTTCTTTTCGGCCGTTTTGCTCGGCTCCCTCGGATTTGCCGTCGTTTTTACGTTTTTATCCGCCGTTGCATTGAATGCAAACAACAGCGGATTGCTACTCGCGGTGCTTGGATTCCCGGTTTTGTTGCCGGTGCTTTTATCCGTGATGCGACTGAGTCTGGTGTCGATGGCGGTGAGGGACGTGGATGCAACCGAGAGTTTTTTGATGTTAGTGGCCGTGGTAATGCTGTTGATCGGCCTGGGGTTGATTTTGTTTCCCTATCTATGGAAAAACTGATGTATGGAAGGATTTAGAAAACATTGGTACAAGTGGTTGTCGGTCGTAATACTGGTCTATGTTATTGCAGCCGGGATGCTGGTTCCTCTCAGGCCGGGCCTCATGAAAACCGATGCCTTTAATATTCAGTCAGGTAAGTCCCATGAATTGACCATCCAGTCCTACAATACCTTTTACTCAAGGGCTGAAAATCACCGTGCCTGGCTTCGCTTACATGACGAATTTACCCTTTTGGCAAGTGAGATAGTGGTAGTAGATGACCGGCATATAGAAGCGACATTCGACATTCCTGAAAAAATGCCCACATCTGAGCGAGTGGCAATGGCTTCCCTTATTGTCGATACCGACTATGACGGCTCTATGGTTTTGCCGGCTGCAGTTTCAATTATTGGTCAGGAGGGACTGGAGGCCGATCCGGGACCCTGGTTGGTAGAGCCGATAAGGGATTTGAGCCACCGTTGGACCTGGTCCTTTCCGTTTAGGAATATTCTGGAGGAAACCATTCGCAATACTTACTATCACGTCCCGATGTGGTTTGGGATGATGTTGATCTTTTTACTGTCAGCTTTTTACGCTGTGAAATTGCTGCGGACTGGAGACCAGCGGTTTGACTCCCGGGTTTACTCGCTCAATTTGATGGGCACGGTATTGGGTTTGCTGGGTATATTTACCGGTGCGATATGGGCGCGATACACCTGGGGTTCCTACTGGAGTGGAGATATTAAGCAGGATATGGCTGCTATAACACTTCTGATATTTATGGCGTATTTCCTTCTCAGAGAGGCGATGAGTCCGGGAGTGAAGAGAGGACGCGTGACGGCGGTTTATACGCTTTTTGCCTTTTTGGCCAGCATTCCCCTTCTCTACATAATTCCACGTATGCAACCCAGTCTCCATCCCGGTTGCGGTGGAAATCCAGGTTTTGGCGGAGACGATTTGGATAATACCATGAAAACAGTCTTTTATCCGGCCATCATCGGATGGACATTGTTTTCATATTGGATCAGCAATGTGGTTTACAGACTGACGGAATTGAAGAGACGATCATTGGATAAAAATTATTCATAGAATTTACAGCAGTTATTATTTTTAGTAATAAATTCGGACCATGATTGGAAAAAGTATAAATAGTTTGGCATTAACACAGCAGGTTCTCCTGTTTGCCTCGATATATCTCATGATGTACCTCAACCCGGTCAATGATTTTATGCGAAGCATTGGAAAAATATGGGTCGTTGTGGCCTCTCTCCTAATAATATTTTTTGGAATCGTCGTGTTCCTTTATTTCATTGAAAGAAGAATTACAAAACTCGAAAAAGAATTTGATAATGAGCAACAAGAACATTAGTTTTTACGAATCGGTCAACCTCAACTTTGACAGGGCAGCTAAGTTTGTCGATCTGCCAAAAGGACTGGTAGAGCAAATCAAAGTTTGCAATGCGGTTTACCAGATGAAGTTTCCTGTAAAAGTGGGCAACCAAATCAAGGTAATTGAAGCCTACAGGGTGCAGCATTCGCACCACCGTCTGCCTACCAAGGGTGGTATCAGGTACAGCATTCACGTCGATCAGGACGAAGTGATGGCATTGGCAGCACTGATGACCTACAAATGTGCCATCGTGGATGTGCCATTTGGTGGTGCAAAGGGAGGTGTCAAGATCAGCCCCTTTAAGTACACCGATCGCCAGCTTGAGAGTATCACGCGGAGATATACCACAGAGTTGATCAGAAAGAATTTCATCGGACCCGGTATTGATGTCCCGGCACCGGATTATGGAACCGGAGCCAGAGAAATGGCCTGGATACTGGATACTTACCTCACTTTCAAAAACGGAGAATTGGACTTCGCCGGCTGTGTAACCGGAAAGCCCGTTAGCCAAAATGGAATCCGGGGCAGGGCAGAGGCCACCGGAAGAGGCGTTTACTACGGGCTTAGAGAAGCAGTAAGTTTTGAGGACGACATGAAAAAACTCGGCCTGGAAACTGGAATGGCCGGAAAAACCATGGTTATCCAGGGGCTTGGTAACGTGGGTTCTCACGCTGGCCTCATTTCTCAAAAAGAGGGCGACGTCAAAATTATCGCTGTTTCAGAGTATGAAGGTGCTATCTATTCTGAAAAGGGGATTGACATGGAAAAGCTCCTCAAATTCAGAAAAGAAACCGGCTCTATTGTTGGGTACCCGGGTACTACCACACTCGCACACAGAGATGCCGCCCTGGAGTTGGAATGTGATATCCTTGTTCCCGCGGCACTTGAAAATGTCATTACTAAGGAAAACGCTCATAAAATTAAGGCCAAAATCATTGGAGAGGCTGCAAACGGTCCTATTTCTTTTGATGCGGAGGAGATACTCATCAAAAATGGCATACTCGTAATACTTGATATGTATATCAATGCCGGTGGTGTTACCGTGTCTTATTTCGAGTGGTTGAAAAACCTGTCTCACATGAGATTTGGCCGGATCGAAAAACGCTTTAATCAAAACACCTACAATTCTTTGGTGAACGTGGTCGAAAAACTGACCGGAAAAACCATTGGAGAGAGGGAGCGCCGAATGGTGACTCGCGGTGCTGACGAAATTGATCTGGTGAGAAGTGGTCTTGAGGAAACCATGGTTGAAGCTTACCAGCAAATCAGATTGGTCCGAAAGCGCAAAAAACGCATCAATGACCTGAGAAGTGCTGCATTTGTAAGTGCACTTAATAAAGTTGGGAACGACTATCTCAACCTGGGGGTTTTCCCATAAGACTTTATTTGGCATAAACCTTTCAAGAGGTTCCTTTGTTAGGGCTTTTGATATTCCCACACTGAAAAATGTTACTGGCTTGCGGGTCAGTAACATTTTTTGAAAGGGGCTTAATCCTAACAGCAAATATATACCGATGTCTAAACAACCGAAGCGCAAAAACAACGTCAGAGTTAAAATCGACAAGACCGACAAAAGAATTCTGAAAATTCTACAGGAAAACAGCAAACTCACCAACCTCGAATTGTCCAGATTAATCGGTTTGTCACCTGCCCCTACCCTTGAGCGCGTGAAAAAACTTGAAAGGGCAGATGTTATAGCCAGCTACCACGCCAATCTCAACCCCAAGTCAATAGGTCTGAATGTAGAAACCTTTATTTTGGTCGATTTGGCCTGGCAGAAACCCAATGCTCTCGAGAAATTTTCCAACCAAATTAAGGAGATCGATGAGGTCATTGAGGCTTACATTATTACTGGAGAAGCCGACATGATGCTCAAAGTAGTTTGTTCCAATATGGCAGCTTACGAGGAGTTAATGTTCAAGAAGCTCAGTCAGATTAAGGAAATAGAGCGACTTAAAACTTTGATAGCCCTATCTAAAATTAAGGATAGTAAAGTGCTTCCCTACGACTACGGTGACAAAAAGAAATAACTCTTCCTGTGCGCAACTGCTTTTTTAAATCTCAAAGAGATAGATCCTTTTTGATCAGGTCCGGCCGCTGTAGTTTATTAACCACTTTAACCACCACTGAGAAGTGAAGAATAGTTTATTGTGGGCAATAGCAGATGGAGAAGATCTCAGGGGTTTTTTGTTTGGATCCATGCATCTGGCGGGACCCTCTGAGGTACATTTGATAAATTCTGCAGAGATTATGCTCGACAGAGTAGAAAGCCTCATGCTCGAATTCAATCCCGCCGAAATAAAACCCGATCAAATTGCTGAACTCCAGAAATTGCCTCAAGGGAAGCGGTTGTCATTAAAAATTCCCCGTCGCAAGTACTTCCGCATCAGAGAGAAATTAAAACGCTTCACAGGAATAGACATCCGTGAATTTGATCTCTTTCCGCCACTGTACACCCTGAATATAATCTACGCGGGCTTTTTAACGGAAAAAGAGAGCTTCTCAATGGATTTTCACCTGTTTCAAAAAGCCATGCGCAGGAAAATGCCGGTCATAGGATTGGAGTCAGTCGAAGACCAGACCGACATCATTAAGACCATCCCCCTGGAGCAACAAATTAGCTCCCTGGAAGATTTTTCAAAGAGCGTGGATGTGCACCGAAAAAAAATACTTCGGTCCGCAGACCTGTATCGGGATCAGAAAATCCACGAGCTCTACCGTTACAACAAAAACCAGATGGGGCCTATCCGTCGCCAACTTATCTACGAACGCAATTTCAGGATGGCCGATAGAATTGAAGAACAGCTTCGCGAGCAAACGGCCCTGATTGCTGTGGGAGCAGGTCATTTGTCGGGCCGCTTTGGCCTCATTCGTCTGCTTAAGCGATGTGGTTATCGATTGAAGCCGGTGAAAAATATAAAATCGGACCTTTAACAGACCCAAATGGGTGTTTATCTGTTTGGTCAATATGCAATTTTCACTTACACTATTCGCATTACTCCTACTGGGGTTTTCCTCCGTTGCAGAAACGACCGGAGAAGTCTCTGAAAGGCACACTGTATCCGGCCATGTTACTGATGCTGAAACCGGAGAAAGTATTATTGGAGCCAATATCTTTCTCGCTGACAGGACCGGAACGGGAACAGTAACCAATACTTACGGCTTCTATTCCCTGACGCTGGACAGCGGACCGCATGAATTGGTTTATTCCTACATTGGCAAGAACCCTCAAAGGATCGAGTTTGATTTACAAAATGACACCATAATTAATATTCGGCTCTTCAGTGGAGTGGAAACCGCAGAGGTGGTGGTCACAGCTGAGGAGGAGGACCGAAATGTGGCGAGGGCTGAGATGGGTGTTATTGAACTGGATATGGACCGCATCAGTACCTTGCCCATTCTATTGGGAGAACTGGATGTACTTAAAACCATTCAACTTTTACCTGGTGTACTCTCTGCCGGGGAGGGCTTTTCCGGATTTCATGTCAGGGGTGGAGGAGCCGATCAAAATCTGGTTCTTTTGGATGAAGCCACTGTGTACAATACCGGTCATTTACTGGGGTTTGTTTCGGTTTTCAACTCGGATGCCATCAAAAATACAACCCTGATAAAGGGCGGGATGCCCCCTCAGTACGGAGGACGAATTTCCTCGGTGTTGGATATTCAAATGAAGGAGGGCAACAACCGGCAGTTCGAAGCTCAGGGTGGAATTGGACTGATTGCAAGTCGTCTCACTCTCCAGGGACCTATAGTCGAGAACAGGGCTTCGTTTTTGATCAGTGGCAGGAGGACGTATTTATTCGATTTGGCACAGCCCGCTCTAAGGGGTGGTAATTTTGAGGGGACCAATTACTTTTTTTACGATTTCAATGCCAAAGTCAACTATAGGATTTCAGACCGGGACAGATTATATTTTAGCTCATATTTAGGCCGGGATGTACTTGATTTCAACACCCGCAGCCGGGATTTTACCCTCCGTATGCCGTATGGAAATACCACGGCCACCCTCCGTTGGAACAGAATCATCGGAAGTAGAATGTTCGTCAATACCTCCCTGATTTACAATGACTATCAATTTGACTTTAGGGGCCGGCAGGAAGATTTTAACTTCCGTCTCAAGTCGGGCATTAGGGATATCAATCTTAAAAGCGACTTTGATTTTTTTCCGTCTGACAGGCACCACGTCAAATTTGGCTTCAGTATTTCAGACCACAAATTATCGCCCAATCAAACATCGGGCTCTTCCGGTGAAACGGTCTTTGAATCTCCCGATGAACCAGAGTACGCCATCCAGGGAGGAATTTACATACAGGATGAGTGGAAAGTCAGGGACAATATCAGCTTGCTCGGCGGCCTTCGGTATTCTTTTTTCAATCACAGAGGACCCTATTTTGACGAGGAGACTTCAGAAGAATTAGACCGGGGGGAATCCACAGTTTGGTACGACGCCCTGGAGCCGCGGCTGAGTGTAAATTGGCGTCTCAATCCCGAAAGCTCCATCAAGGCCGGTTTTTCAGTCAATGAACAGTTTTTACACCTTGTCAGCAATTCCACCAGCACCCTTCCAACAGATATTTGGGTGCCGAGCACGAGGATGATACCCCCACAGCGAGGTATTCAGTACTCCCTGGGTTATTTTAGAAATTTCCTGGGCAATACCCTGGAAACTTCAGTGGAGGTCTATTACAGAGACCTCCAAAATCAACTTGATTACCAGGAAAATTACGTACCTTCCCTTTCAGGGAGATTGGAGAATGATTTTGCTGTGGGTAAAGGACGAGCCTACGGAGCTGAATTTTTTGTGAATAAAACGAAGGGGGACTTCACCGGCTGGATAGCATACACTCTCTCCTTTACAGATCGGACCTTTGACGAAATTAACAACGGCCGGACTTTCTCAGCCCCTTTTGACAGGCGACACGATCTTTCTGTAGTGGGCACCTGGGATGTGAGTGATCGGGTGGATATAGGAGCGACATTTGTGTTTGGCTCGGGACAGGTTTTTACACCAATTGAAGGCATGTACCTGATTGATGGTTTTCCCGTAGAGATATACGGAGAGCGAAACAGCGCGAGTTTGCCGGACTATCATCGCCTGGATCTTTCCGTGACACTTCGTCCCCCACCGGAGAGAAGAGACGGTCGATTCAACAGTTACTGGACTTTTTCAGTGTACAATGTTTACAGCAGAAAGAATCCGCTCTTTGTTTACCCTTCCTTCGAACAGATAGGAGCCGAACAAGTCAATGCGGAACTGGTGCAGGTCTCGCTGTTTCCCATCATTCCCTCAGTAATCTGGAACTTCAATTTTAAATAGCGCACCATGACAACAATTAATCCAACATATAAAATATTGAGCACAGCGACTACCTTGCTGCTTTTTATGCTCATTTTACTGGTTTCTTCCTGCGAAGAGCCCTTTGATCCTGGTATTTCCGTAGATCGGGACGAGATAGTGGTCGAGGCCTACATTGAGTGGAGCGAAGGAGGCGGGATACCCACCTTTGCTGTAATCAGCAGGAGTTTCCCATTTACCGGATTAATCGATGCGGACTTTGCCAGTGATGTTTTTATCCGGGATGCCATGGTCTCCGTGTCTAAAGGAGATGAGATGGTAGAGCTAACTAAAGTGTGTCTGGAGGATATACCCGAAGATTTTAGAGATGAGGTGATATCCAGCCTGGGAATTGATTCTGTATTGGTTAATATCTGTCTGTATGTGGATGTCAATGGAGAAATAGAAGCTTTTCCGGGCGAGCAATATGAATTGGAAGTGATTGTGGATGATGCCAGAGTCACATCCACTGTGGTGATTCCTCGGCCTGTTCCCCTGGACTCCCTGTGGGCAACTGCTGTGCCGGATCCAGATGCAGATACTCTTGCACAATTGAGGTTGTCATTGAGCGATCCTCCCGGTCCTGATTTCTACCGGTACTTCACCTCAGTCAATGGTGGGCCTTTTATTCCTCCAGTAGCCTCAGTTACCGATGACGCCCTGTTTGACGGTCAGAGTTTTGAAGTCAATATTCTTAAAGCAGAGCCGAGGGGAACTGATTTTGACCCGGAGACTTTTGGCTTTTTTAGCCGGGGAGACGAGGTGATTTTAAAATGGTGTACCATCGAAAGGGCTCAATTTCGCTTTTGGGAAACCCTCGAATACAACCGCAACAACCAGGGTCCTTTTACTAATTACACCCTTGTTGAATCAAATATTGAAGGAGACGACGGACTCGGTGTTTTTGGGGCGCAATCCTGTTTTTACTACGAAATTACCATCCCCGAGGAGTTGTAATATTTTCGCCATTCCTCCACCAATTTCCACCTGATTTCCAAAATAATCCACTGAAAACCAAATGGCCATTGGGCTGTTAGATTCAAAATACAGGCGATGTATAGAACAATAGAAAGAGTACTCCCCCCACCTGACCCATCCTGGGTGGGTAACGGATTCAGGACCCACAATTTTTTTCCATCCGGGTACCGGATATCCAGAATGATGAGTCCGTTTTACCTGCTGGACTACAACTCAAAGATCGAGTTCAACCCCTCTGAATCTCCCAGGGGCGTGGATGTGCACCCGCACAAGGGATTTGAAACAGTAACCATAGCGTATCACGGAAAAATCGCCCACTACGACAGTGCGGGAAACAGCGGTGTTATCGGCAAGGGGGGTGTACAGTGGATGACTGCCGGTTCGGGGTTACTTCATAAGGAGTTTCACGAAGAGAGTTTTCAGCGAAGTGGCGGTCTTTTCCAGATGGTCCAATTGTGGGTAAATCTGCCAGCGAAATACAAATCTGTGGATCCCCGTTACCAGGATATCAGGCACGAGGATAAAGGTAAAGTGGCCATTCCGGGAGATGGCGGGACCTGCTTTTTGATAGCCGGTGAATTAAATGGAGTTCAAGGCCCTGCAAAAACTTACTCTCCCATGGATATGTTTGACATTCACCTAAAAAAGGGAGGTCGATTCGAACTGCCCGTAAAAAGTGGTTTTAATACCGGGATTTTAATTGTGGAGGGGAATCTCACGGTCAATGGGGATCAAAAAGCGCCCACAGATCACTTTGTTTTCTTCAGACCTGATGACAGCGGAGACAAAATTTTACTGGAGACTTCTGAGGACTCGGTGGTGCTTTTTCTCTCGGGGGAACCCATTAATGAACCCATCGCTCAGTACGGACCATTCCTGATGAATACCCGCGAAGAGCTGGAAGAGGCCATCAGGGAATTTAATGCTGGCAAGTTCGGTACACTGGAGTGATCTCGTCATCTCAGCCGCAGATGCATTGAACTTTCATTTTTTTCAGAGGAGTTTAAAGCATCCAAAGCGGGGTCTGTCCAATATTGTTTCGGGGCTATTGGTTATATTTGTGATTTATTCCAGTATCAACACCGAATAATGTCCGGGAGAGAAGGCCAACATAATGGACGCGACAGGCTGCTCATTTTTATAGTTGCCTACAATGCGGAGAAGCACATTTCCAAAGTGCTTGACCGGATACCCCGTTCCATTTTTGAGGATTATGATTACGAAATACTCATTATTGATGATCACTCTGCTGACCGCACCTTTGAAGTGGCCCGTGAATACCGCCACTCCAACCCCGATCTCAACATAACGGTCCTTTTCAATCCCGATAACCAGGGGTACGGTGGCAATCAAAAACTCGGTTATCGCTATGCCATCATCAATGGGTTTGACTATGTGGTACTGCTGCACGGAGACGGCCAGTACGCCCCGGAATATCTGGATAAAATGGTGGAGCCCCTTAAAGACGGAGGTCACCAGGCTGTTTTTGGCTCCAGGATGCTACGCAAAAAAGATGCTCTCAAAGGAGGGATGCCACTTTATAAATTTGTGGGAAACATCATTCTCACCCGGCTTCAAAATTTGATTCTCGGTGCCGGGCTTTCGGAATTTCACTCCGGTTACAGGGCCTATTCGGTGGAAGCACTCAGTGGACTCCCGATTGAGAGGAATTCCAATGATTTTGATTTTGACACCCAGATCATCATCCAGTTGTTATTGGCTCGGATGCAGATCGCCGAGATTCCCATTCCTACCTTCTACGGAGACGAAATATGCCATGTCAACGGCATAAAGTACGCCTGGAATGTGCTGGTGGCTTCGGTGCAGAGCAAATTGCACAGACTCAATTTATTTTACAAAATGGAGTACGACATCGACTCCGGAAAGATACCCTACACCCTGAAGCTGGGATATACGAGTTCGCACACCATGGCCCTGGACCGCGTCCCCGACAACAGCAAGGTCCTCGATCTGGGAGCGGGCCCCGGTCTGATGGCTGGAGAGCTGCTCAAAAAAGGCTGTGAGATTACCGGCCTGGATATGTACGACCAGGAAGAGAATATCAATTTCAACAAGTATATTAAGGGTAATCTCAATGCCCCGGATTTCAAAATAAAGATTGGCGACTACGATCTCATCCTGATGTTGGACGTGATTGAGCACGTGGACGACCCCGAGCTGTTGATGGATTATATCCGAAAGCACATTCACCCTTCGCGCAAGCCATTTGTCATTCTTACAACTCCGAATATTGCTTTTTTCATTACCCGTCTGCAGTTGTTTTTCGGCAATTTTAACTACGGGAAAAAGGGGATACTCGACCAGACCCACAAAAGGCTTTTTACGTTTGGAACACTAAAAAAGCTCTGTAATCAGACGGGATATAAAATCAGGAAAACCAGAGGCATACCGGCTCCCTATCCGGAGGCCATTGGGTACAACTGGATATCCAGAATGCTTCTCGGCCTGAATAAAGGTTTGATCCGCATAAGCAAAAGACTTTTTTCCTACCAAATTTATATGGAATTGGAACCCACACCGGTAGTAGAAAACCTCCTTAAATACTCAATCGAACACAGCAGGGAAAAGGCTGAAAATATCCGCGACAGTCAAATTGCCAATTGAAAACCGAACAGCCAATGACTAAGAAAGGAAGTAAAAAGAGAAAGGGAAATGTAGCCGGGAAGCGTGCAAAAAAAGGATTGGGTATTCAGTTGATAGTGATGGCAGAGTCTTTTTCTCCGAAGGATTTCAAAATGTTTCGACCCGCCTTTTCTCTTTTTCAGGGGTCTGAAAACAACTGTCTCTGCATGAGGTCAAATGAGGACCCCGCCGGAAGTCTCAGCGGTGAACTCGATAATTTAAAGGTTTCGGTTTTTAGTGGTGAATCCGCTCGTGGTGATTTAAATGCTTCACTTGAAAAAGGGGAAGAAAACGCCCCGGTCCTCTTTATTGACAAGGATAGAATCAAAGGGACTGTGAATTGGAAAAGCCTCGCCGGAAAGCTCTCCTCCACAGATATCAACAGTCGTCCGGGATGGGTTCTTTCAGGTTCCGGAGAAAAAGCGGGTCTTTTAGCGCCTTTTGTAATCGCTGAAAACCGGATTGCTCATTTTGCAATCAATAAATCTGAGGACATTTTTGACGACAACCCCGTCGATATTGTATCGGACGAGGTGTTGATGCGCTATCCCGATGCTCAACTTGAAACCGATTCCTTTATTTCCGGCGTGATTGAATCGATATCCCGACCTGGGTGGCGAAAGAAGATAAATTTTTTGAGCCGTGATGCAGTGCGGGAGTGGAAGCGCAAAATTTTGCCCCCCTTGTCGATTGGAGGAGAGAGTCCACTTTTCAGATTGGCTTTTGTCAGCCTTCTGGTAGTTGCCTTTTTCGGGATGACCATTTTGAGTCAGAATGCCGGTATATCCGGGGATGAGTACAGGTATTTGGATCAGGCAGAGCGCGTTTACAACTACTACGCCACTTTTGGCTCGGATAAGGCAGCAGTTTCACAGACCGGCATTGACCCACAGCACTACAATGCCCAGACATTTGACAACTTCCTTTACACCGTCCAAAAGTGGGTGGGAATGCCGGCTGACTCCTTCGGTTTCAGGCACTTCTGGAATGCAGTGTTGGGGTGGTTGGCGATTTTGCTCACAGGCTTAATTGCATTGAGACTGGGCGGAGGCTACAGGATGGCATTCGTGGTTTGCCTCCTTCTTCTACTCTCGCCGCGTTTTTTGGGGCATGCTTACAACAACCACCGGGATATACCGATGGCTACGGCAGTCTTGTTTGCCTTTTACTGGATGATCCCTTTTTTGAGATCTCTTCCGAGGATAAACAAGAAAGCTGCCATCTGGGTGATTGTCGGAATTGCATCAGCATTTAGTTTGAGACTTGGAGGTGGAGTGTTACTGGCTGGCTATCTGGTGTTTTTTGCCGGGATATTTTACGCACTCAGATTCCCCGTTAAGATGTGGTTTGCATCGGATAATCTCGCTGTGGCTGGAAAAATGGCAGGTTACTCTTTAGTTTTGGCGGGTATTGGTTGGGGAATCAGTTTGCTGTTTTGGCCCTTTGGACTGGAGGCCCCAATTCGACACAGTCTTGAAGTACTGGACGCCACGGGAGATATCGGCGTGAGTCTGAGACAGGTGTTTGAGGGGGAGGAGTTGTTCTCTTCCGCCATGCCCTGGTACTACGTGTTGCGGTACATGCAACTCACGATCCCCCTGATTGTTCTGGCTGGATTTGCTGCCGGCCTTGCATTTGTCAGGGATTTTACGGACAGGCACAATCTTCCTGTTATACTGATGGTGGTGGCTGCTATCGTTTTGCCTCTGTATTACGCCTGCTTTATGACCACCAATCACTACGGAGGTTGGCGCCACTTTATCTTTGTGTATCCGTTTATTGTACTTTTTGCAGGCATGGGGATAGAGGGTTTACTGCGGAAAATGAACCAGAAGATTGCAAAAGCAGGAATTTGGGTGGTGATTGCGCTGGGGTTGGCATTGCCGCTAAGGTTTATTGTGCAGAATCACCCCTATGAGTATATTTATTACAACGAACTGATCGGTGGAACCGGGGGTGCTGCCGGCTATTATGAATTGGACTATTCGATGATTTCTCTTCGCGAGACCTCCAACTGGCTGATAGAAAATGTGGTGGAAGGTCACCGGGGAGAGGATAAACTGAGAATTGCCACCAATGACAGGCGGGCTTCAATGTATTATTTTAGAGACTATTTGGATGTAGTGGAAATTGTGTACACCCGTTACTATGAAAAATCTGAGGCAGATTGGGATTATGCGACTTTCTATTCTTCTTTTATTGCACCTTTTCAAATCAGAAACGGGCTATGGCCACCTCATGAGGCGATTTACTATGCGGAGGTTGACGGGGCAATAGTGGGTGCAGTTATCAGACGTGTCTCCAAGGAGGATTATAAGGGACATCAAAAACTCCGCGAGGGCAATCCAGTCGAGGCACTGGTCCACTTCTCCAATTACCTGGAAAAAGATCCGAATAACGCAGAAGTTTGGACGGCAATGGCAGATGCATATATGTTTCTGGAACTGTATGAAGCAACCATTTCTGCGGCGCAAACTGCCTTAACCCTTTTGCCCGATTATGGCCCTGTGCTGGAATTAAAGGGAGGAGCCCTTTTGAATACAGGAGAATACGAGGCGGCTGTCTCCGCTTTTCAAGCGGTTTTGGAGGACATGCCTCATAACTACATGATACATTACTACAAGGCAGCTGCCCTCTTCAGAATGGGGGAATACCACCAGGCCATAGATGCAGCCACCATGTCACTCGGCTACAATCCCAATTTTCAACTTCCATACAGATTGCTGGCTGAGTGCTATGTCGCTATTGGGGATCACGCTTCCGCAGACCGCATAATGAGGGTCCTTGAGGAGCGACTGGGTGAGTAGCAGGATGTCCTTTTCTGCAATTTTTTGGTCCAAATGCCGGATTGTTGAATTGGTAAACATTCAATAGGAGGCTGGAATTACTTCCGTATTCATGATCGTTTATAACAATGCCTCTACTGTAAACTATTTTTTGGAAAAATGAGTTATAAATCGTAATCTTGTGGCGCCTTTTATGGCAATAGTACGAAGATAAATCAGCCTCTGTTTTATGAACTACAGAACAATTCCAGTTTCCACTTTAAAGGACATGACCACCAGTAAAGGGGACGATGTGTACCACCTAAGTGGTAAAAACCCAACCTTAATTGTTTTTCTAAGAAATTTTGGATGCATGTTCTGCAGGGAGGCCATGGATGATATCAACAAGGTGAAAAAAGAAATTCAGTCCAAAGGGGTCGAAATAGTGCTGGTTCATATGTCTGAAACAGAAATTGCCAATAAATTTCTCAAAAAGTATAAGATTGACGATCTCAGACATGTCAGCGACACCTCAGCAAAATTCTATCAGGCCTTTGGGCTTATGAAGGGCAACTTCAATCAACTTTTTGGTTTTCAAAACTGGATGAGGGGCTTTGATGCCGCTTTTGCAAAAGGTCATGGAATGTCTGTCCCCATTGGAGACGGTTTTCAAATGCCGGGAATATTTTTGCTCAATGGTAACAAAGTCGAGCAGAGCTACATCCACAAATCCATCTCAGACAGACCTGATTATATCAAATTAGCAGGTCTCAAGGTGGAGGAGTCCGAAAAATAAACATCCCACCTCGGGCGCTAAAATAGTTTCAATCAGTGCTGCGTTACTCAAAGAGGTTTCAATATACAGAATGAAACCACTGAATTATTTATTGATAATCTGTAGTTGATCATCCATGAAATTATTCATCGCGCCGCTTATTCTCTGCCTCTTTTTTATTCCGCCGGTTAGCAGCCAGCACCTGGAAACCAAGGTGGATACATTGATGTTTTACGCTGATGTACTGGTGAGTTCAAGATTGGATAAACACAGGCAGTTCGGAGCTGAAAATTTCGAAAATATCTTCGTGGACATTCTCAATAAAGGCTCCGAGTCCTTTGATGATTTAAAAGACCTGCCCGTATTGTCAGTAAAAGTGGATCCGGATTCTACCTTCGCCCTCTACACCTGGCAGTTAATAGTCAATAACGGTTCTGATTTTCACTACTTTGGCTACATCCAGAGTCTGAAGGATGAATTCGAACCCATACGTCTGGTCGATCGGATGCACAGCGGCAGAGTGGATGAATATGCCACCTTCCTCCCAGACCACTGGCCGGGCGCTTTTTACTACAATATAAAACCCTTTATTTTGCCCGATGGGAATCAGGCCTTTCTGCTTTTTGGAATAAATGGTAAGTCGAGATTTAACAGATTGAGAGTAATGGATGTGCTCTATAAAGACGGTGACCGCTTTTTATTTGGATTGCCGGTGTTTGGTGAAGAACCTGAAGGAATTCAGCGGTCCGGCAAAACCAGGATTTTGATGGAATACAGTTATGACGCTCCCATTTATCTAAATTTTGACCCGGAGTACGAATTGATAGTATTCAACCAGGTTGACCGAAAAGAAGGTATTCATCCCGGACAGGGCATGACCGGAATACCCACAGGCGAATATCACGGCTATGAATACCAGGACGGATTGTGGATTTACGTTCCTGAAGTTGTAAGGGAACGCTCTGTGCCTGAGGTTTCACCACCTTCTCCACCGGCTCGCGATCGACCTCGAAGAGACCTTTTTGGCCGTCCTCAAAATAATCGCAACTAAAGCTACCACCTGTCTGGCCGGCCGCACGATACTTTATTGTTGAGTTTCTGACATTTTGTAGTGTTTCACTTTTTCGAGATCGTATCCCGGACCAACAAATGCGTTATACGGAAAATGTTACAAATACACATTGTTCCATAAATGCATTTTTTATTAAGTGATTCATCGCCAAAATGTGGTGCGGCTTTTTGTACCTTTGCTTTATCAAATACCAGATCAAACGATGGAAAAGAACATAATTTTCTCCATGATGGGGGTGAGCAAGACTTTGCCCCAGAATAACAAGACCATAATCAAGGATATTCACCTGTCTTTTTTCTACGGGGCCAAAATTGGTATTATCGGATTGAATGGTTCCGGTAAATCAACTCTGTTGCGAATCATTGCCGGTGTCGATCAAAACTACCAGGGAAAAGTCGAGTTCCAGAAGGGCTATACCGTGGGATTCCTCGAGCAGGAACCCCAATTGGATGAAAGTAAAACCGTAAAGGAAATCGTGAGTGAAGGTACACAGGAAGTAGTGGACCTTCTCGCAGCCTACGAAGAAGTCAATGCAGCCATGGGTTTGGAAGAGAATTACAGCGATCCCGATAAAATGGATAAGCTGCTGGAAAAGCAAGGCAAGCTCGGAGAGAAAATTGACCACGTAAATGGCTGGGAGATCGATTCGGTCCTGGAGCGCGCAATGGATGCTCTTCGCTGCCCGGAACCGGATAAACCCATCTCTGTATGCTCCGGTGGGGAACGCAGAAGGGTGGCACTGTGCAGACTCCTGTTGCAAAGTCCCGATATCCTTCTTTTGGATGAGCCGACCAACCACCTCGACGCCGAATCTGTACATTGGTTGGAACAACATCTGGAGCGCTACAAGGGAACGGTTATAGCAGTTACGCACGACCGTTACTTCCTTGATAACGTGGCAGGATGGATACTCGAGCTCGACAGGGGCGAGGGAATACCCTGGGAAGGGAATTACTCCTCCTGGCTAGAGCAAAAGAAAAAGCGCCTGAAACTGGAGGAAAAGCAGGAGAGCAAGCGGCAAAAAGCCCTCGAACGCGAGTTGGAATGGGTGCGCATGAATCCCAAAGGAAGACAGGCAAAAGCCAAGGCCAGGCTCAATAATTACGAAAAAATGGCCGCGGAAGAAGCAAAATCCAAAGAGGCCAAGTTAGAGATATTTATCCCGGCAGGACAGCGACTGGGCAACAATGTCATCAATGCTGAAGAACTCTACAAGGGCTATGAGGATCGTTTGCTTATCGAAAATCTCAGCTTCCAACTGCCCCCGGCGGGTATTGTCGGTGTTATCGGTCCCAATGGTGCCGGTAAAACAACCCTTTTTAGAATGATAATGGGACAGGAAAAGCCGGACAAGGGGAATATTGAAATCGGTGAGACTGTCCAGATTGGTTATGTGGATCAGGCACATGAGGACATACAGCCCGACAAAACGGTGTTTGAGGTCGTATCGGGAGGCAATGATTTTATAGAACTCGGAAACACCTCGATAAACAGTAGGGCCTACCTTGCGCGATTTAATTTTACGGGCTCTGATCAGGAGAAAAAATGCGGTGTGTTATCCGGGGGAGAGAGAAACAGGTTGCACCTCGCAATGTGCCTAAAGCAACAGGCCAACGTGCTGCTGCTGGATGAGCCCACTAACGATATTGACATCAACACCCTTCGAGCACTGGAGGAAGCCATTGAGAATTTTGCGGGATGTGCGGTGATTATATCGCATGACCGTTGGTTCCTCGATAGGGTAGCAACCCATATTTTGGCCTTTGAAGGAAATGCTCAGGTACACTTTTTTGAAGGGGACTACTCTGCTTACGAGGAAAACAGACGAAAGAGATTGGGTGAAGTGGGTAGCCAAAAATTTAAGTACAAAAAACTGAAGGCAGAATCCTGAGTCCCGGATTTTAATCGACGGAAAACCGGAGGTCCACTATTCGCAACCGGTGCCGCCGGTCAAAGCGGTAGTGGAATTGATCGCTGACTATCTTGAACAGCCCTCCGGTGGCCGCAAGACCACTCGCGCCTGCTACAAAACCCCAGTCGTATGAGCCCGACCATATCCAGTCACCTACGCTGAATATAAGGGTGCCCGCCAGAAAATTCAGGCCGGCATGAAACACTGTATTTCCACGTCTTTTTTGCCGCATGGTTCGCATTGATCTGATCTCAGCGGGCTTCACCATTCCAATGTCAAATTCGATCATTTCCTGCTCGGGGAGTATCTTCCATATAGTGACTTCCACCCAGGTTCTCGGATCGTCATAAAGTCTGATCTCAAACTGATCACCGGACTGAAATTTGTGTGTTTTGATCCTGTTTTGCCGCTCCACCTGGAGGTATATTTGACTGAGGAGAGAAACGGGAATGGCCCATATTGCTGCGGTGAGCAAAATGGTTTTCAGTGTCTTTTGCATTGGTGTACCCATGTTTTATTTGGTTGTAAATACGAGTTTTTGTAATAGCTGTTTTCCAGAAAAGAGACACACTCAAATCTTTTCATATGCACAAGGTACAAAATTGCCGGAATTCCTTAAGTAGGTTGGTTTTTGGGAATGGAAATTGTCTTTAATCTTTCTTCATTCACACAAAAGATGGATTCTGCATTCTGGCCAATCGAGGCGCAATTCAATAGGTAAAGGCCAGGTGCAAGACATAAATTTTTATTACATGAGTTAAAACAGATGTCCATTTTGTGTACATTTGTCACCCAATCAGAAAACCTATGAGTGCTGAAATAGTAATTCTTACAGAGGAAGATGGCAGAGACAACTCGGCCTATCTCAAAAAGTGGATTGAGAAAAATAAGCTCCGGGCCCACGGAGTATTGGTGCCTGAAATAAAAGGGGTGAGGTATTTTTACAATCCCTATATGGATGTCAAGGTGGAGGTAGAACCTCAGCAAAAGGTCAAAGACCCGGATAAAATATACGAATCCAGGGATGAGGTTTATTCCAAAAAAGCCTACAAAGTGGCCGCTTCATGGTTGCGGATGAAACCTCCTCTCAACAGCGACTATTTTTTGATAGATGGCATCGGCAGACTTGAGCTGGAGGATGAGGGGTTAGAGCCTGAACTCGGCCGTGTAATCAAAGCTGCCAAGGACGGAAAAATGGACCACTGTCTATTATTGGGTGTCAGAATTGGCTGCAAGACCAAGGTTATAAAAAAGTACAGTCTGCACTCCGCCCGCACCATCTATCACGAAGATCTTCAGGATTTACTTGAGGATTCGGAGTGATCACTATTCAAGGAATCGCGATCAACTGAATTCTCCACAACCCAAAGTGGTGATGTAGAGATTTTTAGCACCGCTATCCAGTATTTCTCTTCCACAACTCTCCAGGGTGGCGCCCGTAGTGATTACATCGTCCACCAGTAGGATGTTTTTTCCCTCAGTGTTATCCGGCTTAGTAACTTTGAAAAGTGATTGGCTGTTGTCAAAGCGGCGGTCTCTTCCCAGTCTGGTCTGTGAGGGATTGTTTCTTATTCGCGCAACCGTATTCGGACTCCAGGGAATGTCCATGACTTCGCTCATTCCCTTTGCGAGCAAGTCACATTGATTGAAACCCCGTTTGGCTTTTTTTCCTGGATGTAAAGGGACCGGCAATATCAAATCGACCCTGTTGAAGTGCTCAGATTTTTTCAAAAAGTGGCCCATGGCTTTTCCAATTTCAATCCCCAGGTCTTTTCGCCCCTCGTACTTTATTCGGCCTATTAGGTTTTGGGTTTTACCTCCGGGGGAGAAGAACAATAGCGCTGCCGCTGCCGCAACCGGCAAACGACCCCAGAAAGTGGATGCCAATTCGTTTTCAAGCGGGTTCCGATGGTGATTGGTCAGTGGAAGATCAGCCAGACAATTAAGACAGAGGTAGTGGCCGGAAATAGGTTGTTCACATCTGCAAAAAGGGCACAGCTCCGGGTAAACAAGGTCCAGTAGCCCTTCCAGGATACTTCGGGATTTTGTTTTTAGCATTTTTGATGTCTCTTTGTATTCAGGTGTTTTAAGTCGTGAAAATGTACCCAGATAGCATCCTTTTGCACAAAAAATAAGCATGGCTGTTAAAAAGTATCGCTTCTATTTGTTAGTGGGTCGGGGAAGGAACGAGGTAAGAAAAAAAAGCATATCCGAAGGAAGCCGATCGGATATGCTTTTTCAAAGATCAAATGAGAGTGATTAAACCGTCATTGACGGTAGTAATTTTTTGAATGTTACGCTGGTAGGTTTTCCTATAAGCCTAAGATGCACTTCAGCTATTTTCAAAAAACTATTCCCTAAGGGGTACAGCTACTGTGACGACCTCACCCCCTCTGAGAACAGTTACATTTAGTATGTCACCAACCCTGGAAGCGCCAACTATTGCTTGAATTTCAGATGCATTGCGAATATCTCTGCCATCTATGGACACGATTATGTCATCGGATTCCAGTCCGGCCAGATAAGCTGAACTCTCCTCTTCCACCTCCTTTATCAATACCCCTGATGTCACATCAACACCTATTTCATTGGCAAGGGATGAGCTCATTTCAGTAATGGTGATTCCAAGGAAAACTCTTCTGTAATAGCCGTATTCAATGATGTCATCGATAATTTTGGCCGCCAGATTTATGGGAATAGCAAAGGAGTACCCTGCATAAACTCCGGTGGGGGTGGCAATGGCTGTATTAATACCGAGCAGTCTGCCCGAATCATCCACCAGCGCACCTCCGCTATTACCCGGATTTACTGCCGCATCCGTTTGTATAAAGCTCTCGATGGACCCCTCAGTGTCTATGATGTTTAGATTTCTTCCTTTGGCTGAAATGATGCCTGCCGTAACTGTGGAAGTCAGGTAGTCAAAGGGATTTCCCACAGCCAGTACCCAGTCGCCAACCCTGCTCTTGTCTGAGTCAGCAAACTCAAGGGTGGGAAGGTTGCTGCCTTCTATTTTTAGAACAGCGAGGTCGGTGGTTTCATCTCTGCCTACCAGTTCTGCCTCAAAGGTCCTGTTGTCGTTAAGGGTTACGATAATTTCGTCGGCAAACCGTAACACATGGTTGTTGGTGACCACATAACCATCGCTGGAGACAATAACCCCGGACCCTGTACCGCGTCTTTGAAAGAATTCAGGACTTCGCTGACCCCGAAATTGGTCCATACCAAAAAAGTCACCGTGAAACCAATCGTCCGGCCCGAAAAAGCGGTAGAATGGGTTTTGTCTCTGACGCTGCTGTTGCATCCGCTCCCTTGCACTCTCTTCACTTTCTCTTGCTCTGATGTGAACCACCGCAGGCGTTGACTTTTCAGCAGCCTCCGCAAAGGAAACCGGTGTACGCATTGCTGTCATTGGTGCTTCAAAGTGAGCCACATTCCTCGTAAAGGCATTGTCAATTTGTTGTTGTTCAGCCTGTGATGGCTTCTCATCCAAAAAAAGAACAAAGCCGGCAAGGACAATAAGTCCTCCTACCACTCCTGATAGCGTGAATCCAATTAGTCGCTTCATAGTCCAATTTTTTAAGTTAAGACAATTTGATTAGGATATTCTTGTCATAGGTCGGACAAGGATACGCATTTATAACGCTGCAAATCGTCAAATTAGTGAGGCAAGGAAAAAAAATCGGAGCTGCAATATTCGCCCCATTATGGTCGCTGATTTCCAAATGTATTTTAATGATATTCACATCGGAGTAATTCCGATTCCATTTGGGTAGAATACCTCAAATAAACAATCTGCCAAAAGTAAATCGCAGGCCGCGCATCTCGGATTTGAGTCCTTGTGCGGCCCTTTGATATAAATGGTTGGTGTCTTCTGCAATTCTATCAAGTTCTATCAGGTATTCTTGATTAAATGGGTCGCTCTCGAGCTGAATTAAGACTTTTTTCCATTCTGCGCGGTCTATATGCCAGCGATCGTCAGCTGTTGCGAATATATTGTTGTATTCATCCAGAGCTACACCAATTTTACCAATTCTGTACTTTGAATCGGCTAAAAGAAAATTCAGTGTCATTTCCTCATCAGTGCTAAGTGGCTGGTACTGCCGGGTCGCTTCAATAACCTTTTCCCATTCCCCTGCTGCGTAAAGTTGGTAGATTTCTCTGAGGTCTATCGGCATATCTTGCTCCATTCCTCGCTCTGTCAGTGTGTACTCACCTGTATTTCTCTCTGCAAAAACATTGCTCGCATGTCTGGGCGAATCTACATACAGGTAAGATACACCCACGACAAATGCCAACAATGAGGCCGCAATACCGTAGGATATTATTCTTCTGACCACACCTTGTTTGGGAGCAGCCCCCTTGGTTTCCTTATCAGAAGTGCCCGAATTTGGGGCTTCCCATTTCTTCATTCGATCTCTGAGTTCATGCTCCGCCAGGGATTCTGCTACCAACCTTGCTGCTTTATGCGCCTCCAGTTTCTCCCGGAGTTTTTCATCCACTTCCAGGCGTTCCATAAATTCTTTCAATTCATCGTCGCTGAGCCTACCATCAATGAATGCCTCTATTCTGTCAAATTTTTTGCTACCCATGGTTTTTAATTGTTTAGTTCGTTAACCAGATTGGGTCGGCCCGCCAGGTATTTTACCAACCTTTTGTGGCAGCGGTATTTGTACTTGATCGCCATACGCTCAGAACTCAGGTCCAACCTTGCAGCAATTTCTCGCATGGAAAAATCTTCCATCCACAATCTCAAAATCTCTTTACACTGATCAGTAAGGCTGCTAATTATGCTATCTACCAGTTTTCTCCTCTCCTGCCTCTCTAAATGTTCGTCACAATACAGGGAAACCGATGTATCGTTGGCGTATTCATTTTGATAGTCCTCTGCTACTTTGTTGGAGCGGGAGGTGTTTTTCCACAGGTTCCTCGCAATTGCAACGAGGTAGTTTTTGGCATTGAATTCATCCTGGTGTTCGCCCTTGTCTAGTTTTTTCATCAAAACCAAATAGGCTTCCTGGAACAGATCTTCGGCATCTTGCAGGGTTCCGCGATAGGGCTCAATACTGCGGTAAATGATATTAACACAGCCCTGATCCCTCAATTGTTTGTAGATTTTCTCCTGGGCTGTGTATCTGTCATTTCCCCCATTTCTTAGCAATACAAGTAAATTTTCCATTGGGGCAACATCTTTGGTTTTTTATGGTGTTTCTAAATGAACATTGGTACCCAAAAGTAAGGTTTTTTTTGCAAAATAAAATTTTAGCGCAACAAAAATAGCTGCAACTCTTGTTGTCTCTGTAAATGCAGGGGCGGTAAAGGTATTGATTTATGGCGGACAAAAAACTTGCATTCCATTGGCTTTTAGCTTGTTAGATGAAGTTGTTTTCAAAAAACATGAACAATGTGTGGTAGAGTTACTTTGGTGGCAGATCAGGAAAAGGTGGAAAATTACTTTGAAACTCCGTTTGAAGATTGGGCAGGGGAGACGTACGATCAACTTTTCCCCTTGTACAATGGGGCCCCGACTCACTACTTACCGGTACTGCTGCAAGAGGAGAAGAGAACGCTTGATTTGTTGCAGTGGGGCCTGGTACCTTTTTGGGCGAAGGATCGGAAAATAGGCTATACACTCATAAATGCCAGGGTCGAGACTGTCGCTGAAAAACCCTCTTTTAGAAATGCCTTTAAAAAGCGCCGGTGTCTCATAGCGGTGGATGGCTATTACGAGTGGGTTGTGAAAGACGGGAAAAAAGTGCCCTTCCGAATTGTACCTGAAGACGACAATTTATCTGCTCTCTGTGGATTGTCCGAGTCCTGGACGGATCCCAAAACCGGGAAGGAGCTGAGAACTTTTACCATCGTTACCATGCCGGCCGCAGATTCCATCGCACATCTGCACCACAGAATGCCCTTCGCCATCCTTCCTGAGGATTTTAACAACTGGCTGCAAGGTGAACTTTCTGAAAAGGATTTGCA
>SKLY01000163.1 GCA_007121335.1 Saprospiraceae bacterium
ACGCTATGGCTGCCAGTGGGTGGGAGTTTGTAGCCTGGAGCGGCGATCTGGAATCGGACGATGATGCAGAATCTATTACCATGGATAGTGATAAAACCATTAAAGCTACTTTTACTCCTTCCACTGCTATTGAGGATATTTTTTGGGAGGGCTGTTAGGAGTGATTTTCTTTCAGGCTGGCGGCAGTTGAAGTTACTCCAAATCAGCTGCGGTGGCGGGACCATTTTACATAGAGGTAATTTGCCTGGAGCAGCATGGCAAAACCGTAGATCAGATCCTCCATGGGTATGCTCACAAACCGGTAGCCGCTGAAGTGGGCTTCATTGTACAGTACAATGGGTGCGTCAGTGTATCCGCCGGTCAAAATTCCATCTACGAGGAAAAAGGGGATGAGAATCACGAGGAAGGCCCGGTAAAAATTGGCCAGGAAGGATATCTCTCCTTTTCTCCTGATCCAAACCAGGCTCATGAAGGCAATCACACAAGCTGTAAGGGTGTAAATCTCTGAAATGAATACCACCGCGAGCACAATCAGTGCAATGCCTATCAATATAGTGGCCGACTGCTCCCACAATACGATCCTGTTTTTTGGAAAATAGGCATTCAAACAGTCGTATATAAATACGCAGGCAAAGGGCACGGTGAAGAAAAACATGTACTCCTCCCAGGGCAGTCCCATTATGCGAAAACCGGTGAGATAGCTGTCGTTGAATTCCCAAACCCCGCCGGCAGTAAAAAAATAATCCCAGATCAGAAAGGGAATCGCTACTGCAATAATCGCCGGAAACAAATAGCGAAAACGGCTGGCGTAGTAAACCTTTTTGTCAAAACTAAGTAGAAAGACGGGCAAAAACACCCAGAGGTGAATCCAGGCATAGAGGTTGGTCGTCTCGAAGGAATCAAAGCGAACCACTCCCGGGACGTCATACTGGTATTCGAAAGTGGTGAATCCATGAATCACAAGCCCCCCGGTTACAAGCACTCCGAAGAGCACCCAAAGGGTCAGAAACTCCCACATGGTCTTTTTGCTGAAAAAATTTGCATTCATTACAGGCCCCTGAATTTTCCTGAAATGGCCAATTTAAGCAATAGAAACAATTTGCTCGCATCATTTATCCGAATTCTTTTGTCGGCCACTTTACTGGCATCGGTACAGCAAATTATTTCAAACAGATTGTAGTAATACTTGTAAGCGAGGTACACTCCAAAACGCGCCTTGTGTGGAAGTTGAAGAATGCCGATGTGCGCGTGCTCAAAATCATTTCTGATATCCTGCTCTATGATTTTTTTATCACCATTGGAAAAATTGGTAAAATCGACATTGGGGAAATAGACCCTTCCCCTCTCCTGGTAATCGCTCTTGATATCCCGCAAAAAATTGACTTTTTGAAAGGCCGCGCCCAGGCTTTTGGCATAGGGTTTCAAGCGCTGGTAAGTCTCGTCATCGCCCTCACAAAAAACGCGCAAGGTCATAAGCCCAACCACCTCGGCAGAGCCGTAAATATACTCCTCGTAGGAATTGGAACCGTGGGAGGACTGGTGGAGGTCAACTTCCATGCTTTTCAAAAAGGCCGCTATTAACTCATCTTCGATACCATACTTGTTCACTACGAGTTGAAAGGAGTGCAAAACGGGATTTAAACTAATACCTGAGCGAACGGCCTCCCAGGTATCCGCGCAAAATTTGTCAAACAGCTCCTCTTTGGGATAGTCGTGAAAGGTGTCCACAATCTCATCTCCGAAGCGAACAAATCCGTAGATGGAGTAAATGGGGCTGCGGATGGTTTTATCTAGCATGCGGATTCCCAGTGTAAATGAAGTGCTGTACCTCCTGGTGACAATTTGGCTACACTCCTCACAGACGCGATGGTATAAATTCAAGTGATCCATGGCATGAATTTACGTTTTGAGAATTTTAAGAGTTTCAAGGCCGACTAAACGACCGGAAATAAGAGAGGGCGGAACCCCCGGGCCCGGCACTGTCAACTGGCCACAGTTGAGCAAATTGCTTACCCTGGAGTTCCGCATTTTTGGTTTGAGAAATGCGGTTTGTGTGAGTGTGTTGGCTAATCCGTATGCATTGCCTTTGAATGCGTGATAGTCTCTCTTAAAATCTGAAATGGAGAAATCTCTCCTGTAAACTATGTGTTTGCGAATTGGAAATCCCGTTCGCTCCTCTGCTCGCTCCAAAATAATGTCGAAGTAACGACGGTGTTTTTCTTTGTCGTCCTTGAGTCCCGGTGCGAGGGGAATGAGAAAAAACAGATTTTCACTGCCCTCCGGAGCCACGCTCGAATCTGTCACAGAGGGTGCGCACATGTAAAAAAGCGGTTTTTTCGGCCAGGCGGGTTTTTCGTATATCTCCACAGCGTGTTTTTTGAAATCCTCGTCAAAAAACAATGAGTGGTGGTGGATGCCGGGGATTTTTTTGTCCAGTCCCACATAAAAAAGCAAGCTCGAAGGCGCCATTGTCCTTTTTTCCCAGTATTTCGGGCTGTACTTGCGGTGGGAGGAGGGCAGAATATTTTGCTCAAAATGGTGGTAATCCGCTGAATTGATCACAAAATCGGGCTGGTGTTCACCCTTTGAGGTCCTGATTTTTGCCAGTCTTTTACCATCCATTTGCACGGCTCGGACTTCCTCGCCGGTGCGGATTTCGACCCCCAGATCCCGGTTTATTTTTTCCAGCGCGCGAATGACCTGATACATACCCCCTTTTGGATACCAGGTGCCGAGGCTCAGGTCTGCGTGATTCATCAGGCTGTATAGCGCTGGAATCTTCCAGGGAGTGGCGCCTAGAAACAAGACGGGAAACTCCAGTATTTGTCTGAGCCTTTGATCCTTAAAGTTTCGGTGAACCACGGAAGACAGGGCTTTCAACATCTCGAGTTTAAACAGGCTCGAAACTATTCGCGGATCGGCAAATTCTGTCACCGAGTGGGAGGGCTTCCAAACAAACTCCTCCATGCCCACTTTGTACTTATAAGCGGCTTCATCCAAAAACCGCTGTAATTTTTCCGCACTGCCCTTTTCAATTTTTTCAAAAGCGCTTTTTAATTCAGACAGATCAGCCGGAATCGGGAATTCACTGTCTTCAAAAAAAACGGTGTAAGAGGGATCCAATCTGGTCAGTTCGTAAAAATCGGAGCTTTTGTAGCCAAAGTAATTGAAAGTGTCCTCAAAAACATCGGGCATCCAGTACCAACTCGGCCCCATGTCGAAAGTAAAGCCCTGCTCCTTAAACTGCCTGGCCCTGCCTCCGATGGAGTCGTTTTTCTCAAGTATGGTTACCTTGCAGCCCTCCTTTGCAAGAGTAGCCGCTGCCACCAGACCGGAAAAACCGCTGCCAATTACGAATACCCTGGATTCCACAAACTTCCCAATCATGTAAGTTCAAACTCATTTTTGAGAATGTTTGTTTAACAAATAGTACTTATTTTACAAAAAAGGTTAAACACTTGCTGAGCGGAGATAAAAAAACCCGGACAACACACGCTGCCCGGGCTAATCTTCTATCTGGTTGAAGAAAAATCGCTGCGATTATTTCTCCTCCTTGTCATCTTTGTCGTCTCCGTCATCATCTCCAGCCTTTTCATCCTCTTTTTCGGAGCTTTCTTCCGCTTTTGCATCAGCAGCTTCATCCTCGCCGGAAGCATCATCTGCTTTGGCTTTGGTGTCATCTGCTTCAGCTTCGGCCTCGTCTGCTTTCGCTTTGGCGTCATCTGCCTCAGCTTTTGCATCCTCCGCTTTCTCTTCGGCTTCTTTAGCCTTCTTCTCTTCAGATTTTGCAGTTGAAGCTTTTTCCTTTTTGGCAGTTTCCTCTTTTTCAGCCGCTTTCTCAGAGGCAGCCGGTTTGTCGTCCTCCAGACTCTCTTTAAGCTGGCTCAAAACACCGAGTTCGCCCAGTGTAGTTCGCTCCACTTTTTTCTGCGTCTGTTGAACAGCCTTTCGGGTCTGCTTATCCTCTTTCATCTTCTCTTTGCGCACCTCATCCTTGGCTTCTCTCTGAATATCCTCGAGGTATCTGCGGTGAGAGACCAGAATTCGCTTATCATCGGCATTGAATTCAATCACTTTCACTGTCAGTACTTCCTCGACCTCAGCCATGGTTCCGTCTTCTTTGCGAATGTGCTTAATCGGAGCAAAAGCTTCCAGTCCGTATGGCAGCTGCACTATGGCGCCTCTGTCGTCCTTGCGGATGATGGTCGCCTCGTGATAGCTACCGACGGGGAAAACCGTTTGGAAAGTATCCCACGGGTTCTCTTCAATTTGCTTGTGGCCCAGGGACAGTTTTCTACCATCTTTGTCGATTTCGAGTATCACGATTTCAATGGTTTCGCCCACCTTGGTAAACTCAGAGGGGTGAGAGAATCGCTTCGTCCAGGAGAGGTCAGAGATGTGAACCATCCCGCCGATTCCGTCATCCAGTTCAACAAACACACCGTAGGGAGTGAGATTTTTCACTTCGCCCGAGTGGCGGCTTCCAACAGGGTATTTATCCTCAATTTTAGACCATGGGTCTTCGGTGAGTTGCTTGATGCTGAGCGACATTTTGCGCTCGTCGTGATCGATGGTGACAACCATTGCCTCCATTTCTTCGCCCAGTTTGAAAAACTCACGGGCGTTGACCGGTTGGTTGCTCCAGGACACTTCCGAAACGTGGATTAAGCCCTCAACTCCGGGTTCGATTTCCAGGAATGCACCGTAGTCCTCGATATTGACAATCTTCCCTTTGACCACAGAACCCTCTTTGATCGATTCGCCAACGACATCCCACGGGTGGGGTTGAAGTTGCTTGAGACCGAGAGATATTCTCTTTTTGTTTTCATCAAAATCAAGCACCACCACATTGACCTGATCGTTGAGGCTCAATACCTCAGACGGGTGATTGATACGTCCCCAACTGATATCGGTGATATAAAGGAGTCCATCGACACCACCGAGGTCCATAAAGGCACCAAAATCGGTGAGGTTTTTGACAGTCCCTTCCAGCACCTGACCTTTTTCCAATCCGGCGATAATCTGCTCTCTCTGTTCTGCGAGATCGCTCTCGATGAGGGCTTTGTGAGAAACCACAGCGTTCTTGATCATCTCATTGATTTTGACCACCTTGAAATCCATGGTTTTACCCACGTAGGAATCGTAATCAATGATTGGCTTAATATCAATTTGCGAACCCGGGAGGAAAGTTTCCAATCCACTGCAATCCGCAATCAGACCACCTTTGGTTTTGCTCACCACTTTTCCACGGATGACCGTACCATTTTTGTAAGAATCCACAATGGATTCCCAGGCTTTGAGCAGCTTGGCTTTTCGCCTTGACAAAACGAGCTGGCCGCGGTCATCTTCTTTTTTCTCTACATAAACATCCACAGTGTCGCCCTGCGCAAGATCCGGGTTGTCTCTGAATTCAGAAAGGGAAACCAATCCATCCGATTTGTAATTCAAATCAAGAATCACATCACCGTCGTGAATGGTCTTCACCTTTCCCTCTACAACTTCACCTTCACCAAGAAGAGTCAGGGTTTCGTCGTAAGTTTCCAACATGGATTCAACTTCGCTGTTGGAGTAAGGGAGTTTGTAGTCATTTCCGAGGTCCCAGTCAAATTCATCGTGGGGGCCTTTGTCAACGGGAAATTCCTCTTCTTCCTCCTGGG
>SKLY01000226.1 GCA_007121335.1 Saprospiraceae bacterium
ATTTTTATAATTTTTTGAACAAGGCGAAATGAACAGAAGAACCGATATAAGAAACATTGCCATAATTGCTCACGTAGATCACGGCAAGACCACCCTGGTTGACAAAATACTGGCTTCCACAGGTCACTTCAAAGACCGCGACAAACCCGTAGATCAGTTTATGGATCAAAATGACCTGGAAAAAGAGCGGGGAATAACCATTGTCTCCAAAAACATCACAGCGACCTACAAAGACGTGCGAATCAACATCATCGACACCCCCGGTCACGCCGATTTCGGTGGCGAGGTGGAGCGAGTACTCAATATGGCGGATGGTGTTTTGCTTCTGGTAGACGCATTTGAAGGGCCCATGCCCCAGACGCGCTACGTGCTGTCGAAAGCCCTTGCTCTGGATAAAAAAGTGGTCGTGGTCATCAACAAAGTCGATAAAGACAACTGCCGACCCGATGAGGTGCAGGAAATGGTTTTTGACCTGATGTGCGAATTGGACGCAGGAGATGATCAGCTCGACTTCCCCACCATTTACGGTTCTGCCAAAAACGGATGGATGGGACCGGATTACAATCAGCAGACCGAAGACGTGGACTTTTTGCTGGATCAGATTCTGGAGCATATTCCGGGTCCGGTGGTGGATGAGGGTGACCTGCAACTCCAAATTACCGCCATTGACCACTCCAACTACATAGGTAGAATCGCAATCGGAAAGGTAAAGCGCGGAACCATCAAACCCGGTCAACAAATCAGCCTTATTAAGAGAGATGGAAGCAGTTCCAAACTGCGCATTCGCGAACTGTTTGGTTTTGAAGGACAGGAGAGAGTGGCCAGGGAGGAGATCAAAGCCGGAGATATTTGCGCTATAAGCGGCATTGAAAAATTTGAAATCGGGGACACCGTTTCCGATCCGGAAAACCCGGAGGCTATGCCACCCATTGCCATGGATGAGCCCACCATGAGTATGCTCTTCACCGTTAACGACAGTCCCTTCTTCGGAAGAGAGGGCAAATTTGTAACCTCCAGGCAGTTGAGAGACAGGCTTTTAAAAGAAACTGAGAAAAACCTCGCTCTCCGGGTTGAAGAAACCGCTTCGCCGGAAGTCTTCAACGTACACGGAAGAGGGGTTCTTCACCTCTCCATTCTTCTGGAGACCATGCGAAGAGAGTCCTACGAAGTGCAGGTGGGAAAACCCAGGGTTTTGGTGCGTCAGGGTCCCGGAGGAAAAGAAGAGCCCATTGAGTCACTGGTGATAGAATGCCCGGATGACTACTCGGGAACCGTCATTGACATGGTGACCAAAAGAATGGGTGAACTGGAGAAAATGGAACCGAGGGGAGGCATGATGCACCTGGAGTTCAACATACCAACGAGAGGCCTTATCGGTCTGAAAAACGGCATGCTGACCGCAACAGCCGGCGAGGCAATTATGTATCACCGCTTTTCTCATTACGCGCCGTGGAAGGGTGAGATTGAAAGCAGAAATAAGGGCGTGATGATCGCATCCGAACCGGGCGTGTCCATCCCCTTTGCCATGAATAAACTGCAGGAGAGAGGGATCTTTTTCATCCCTCCGGGGGCGGAAATCTACGAGGGTCAAATAGTCGGTGAGCACAGCAGGGAAAAAGACCTGGTCGTCAACCTGACCAAGGCCAAAAAACTGACCAACGTCCGCGCGGCAGGCTCTGATGACAAGGTAAAATTGCCACCGCCCAGAGTCCTGAGCCTCGAGCAGGCCATGGAGTACATCGGAGATGATGAGTACGTGGAAATCACTCCCGGACACATCCGCCTCCGCAAAATCCTCCTCAGCGAGAGCGACCGCAAGCGAAAGGCCAATCCCGCACTGGCCCATATCAAATTTTAAGAGTGGGTTGACAGGACTGTGCGTGTCTTTGGCTTTTTGTAAAAGGAAGAATAACTCTTTGTGCATTACAGCAAAATTCACCGTCTGCCAAACTTTCACTAACTTTGCCCGGGCCGGGCAATGCAGGGGGTTCGTCTGTGCCGTGTAAACCTACCGCAAACAGCCCGGCAACACAAAATCCGTTTTATGCAACTCAGTACTGCCGAGGAGAATTACCTCAAAGCGATTTATAAAATATCCGAGAAGAAGAAGGATACGGTATCCTCCAAGGAAATATCCAAAATGGTCGAAACCAGTGCCGCCTCCGTTACGGACATGCTCAAGCGCCTGGCAGAGAAAAAATTGATCAACTACGAAAAATACCGGGGCGTATCCCTCACCGATGAAGGCATGGATCGCGCCACCCGTCTGGTGCGCAAACACCGATTATGGGAGGTCTTTTTAGTGGAGCGGCTGCACTTTGGCTGGGAGGAAGTCCACGAAATTGCAGAGCAACTGGAACACATTCAATCCGAAGAGTTGGTGGACCGTCTGGAAAAACACCTGGACTTTCCCAAATTCGACCCCCACGGCGACCCCATACCGGACAAAGAAGGGGAAATTGCCGTACGCCCACAGGTTCCCCTCTCTGAATTGAATCCACATGACGTGGGAATCATTGTCGGGGTCAACAATACCGACACTGAATTTTTGTTGTTTTTAGAAGACATGGGTCTCGTTCTCGGCAAGCAAGTGAACGTTTTGAAAAAATTCGACTTTGACAATACCATTTTGGTACAGATAAAAAATGGTGAAAAACACACCCTGTCCAGTAAAGTGGCGAAAAACATAAGCATTCAGATAAAAGTGTGATGCAGAGAGGCAAGGCGTACTTTTTTTCCCAACTATTTGGCAAGCGGTTGCCACGTGGCAATATACTGCTTGCTTCCAAAATCTTTTGCCCGGATATTTTAAACGCCTTGTGCAATCCAATAAAACCCGCCATTCTCCGAGTACTCGCCACCACTCTATTGATAGCCGGAATGATATCTCCACTTCAGGCGAACACCGCTCATTCAGCAGAAAAAGAAATTGTCGTACTGGCGACCAACACCATCATTGCTGATATCGCCGGTCAGTTAGCCGGGGATTATGCAAAAATCACCAGCCTCGTGCCCCGCGGCCAGGATCCACACAATTTTGATCCGGGGCCGTCCGATCTGGTAAAAATCTCCAATGCGGATCTGATCTTACTCAACGGCATGCAATTGGAAACCTGGCTGGTGAGTCTCATCCGGCGCTCCGGGACGCAGGCCGCGAGAGATACTGTCACCAGCGGAATCGCCCCCATTTACACCGGACAATACGAGGCCTCCATCGATCCCCACGCCTGGCTCGACCCCGTACTGGGCAAAACCTACGTCGAAAACATTGCAGCTTCTCTAAAAAAACACCTGCCTGGCCGGGCCGGAGAAATCGAAGCCAAACGCTCCAAATTGCTCAAAAAACTGGAGGAAGTGCACCGGTTTACGGAGGAAAAAATCTCCTCCATTCCCGAAGAAGAGCGAATTTTGATAACCTCTCACGACGCATTCCGGTATTTTGGCGACCGTTACCAATTGCGGGTGGAGTCGGTTTTTCCCACCTCTGCCGATGCGGAGATCACCATAAAAGATATGGCAGAACTCAACAATCTCATCCGCAAAACCGAAGTAAAGGCCATCTTTCCGGAGAGCACCATCAATCCGAGATTGGTCCGGCAGCTGGCCTCTGACAACCGAATCACCCTCGGGGGAAAACTATACACGGATTCACTGGGAGAAAAAGACGGGGAGGCCGGGGATTACATCTCCATGCTCTACCACAACACCTCCACCATTTTTGACGGTCTGACCGGTCAGCGATTGGAGGCGAAGAAACCGGAGCAGGAAGTTCCCCTCATCCTCACCCTCGGAATTGTAGCCCTCTTAATGGGAAGCTTTTTTATCATGTGGCATCAAATGGACCTCGGGCATGGGAAAAAAGACAATTGAACTTCGGGGGCTCTCTGTTAATTACGGCAAGAAGCGAATACTCACCAATATTTTTGCCTCCTTTATGGAGGGCCATATATACGGCATTATCGGCCCCAATGGCGCCGGCAAGTCCACCCTGTTTGCCTCCATTTTAAACCAGGTCGAGCGAATTGCAGGGCACATTGAGATCTTTGGCGATACCCCTGAAAAACAACTGCATCGAATTGCCTTTGTGCCTCAGAAAGACGAAGTGGATTGGAGTTTTCCCACCACCGTGATGGAGGTCGTCCTGCAGGGCAGGTATCCGCACAAAAGGGTGTGGCAGAGACTGGGAAAGGAAGACCGGAAAATCGCCTCGGATTCCCTGGAAAAGCTGCAGATCACCCACCTCGCTGACCGGCAAATCGGAAAACTCTCCGGTGGGCAGCAACAGCGGGTTTTTATTGCGAGAGCACTGTGCCAACAAGCCGATTGCTTCCTGCTGGAC
Organism: Saprospiraceae bacterium; assembly: GCA_007121335.1. GTDB lineage: Bacteria > Bacteroidota > Bacteroidia > Chitinophagales > Saprospiraceae > PWJY01. The sequence continues at coordinate 4,340 of SKLY01000226.1, forward strand.
GAGCCCTTTACCGGGGTGGACAAACTAACAGAAGGAAAAATCATAGACATACTCAAATCCCTCAAAGAAGCGGGAAAAACCATTTTGGTGGTCCACCACGACCTGTCAACCGTCAAAGAATACTTCGACCGCGTGCTGCTTCTCAACCAGCGACTTATCGCAGAAGGGCCGGTCGATGAAGTCTTTACTCCGGAAAAAATCCGCGAGACCTTCGGCGGTCAGTTTTCCGTATTGCAAAAGGCGGGCTTGTTGCATGATTGAGGGGTGGTAGGATGATTTCAAAAAGATGAGGGTTTTGTTTTGCAAATGCGGAGTCCTCTTTAGCTGCTTCAAAAGTACAGGTCTTAATTTTTCGCAATCCTTTTGTCCTTCCAAACTCATTGTTATCGAAAACCGAACTATCTAATAAGGCATACGCTTTGGTCCTACTTTTCCCATCAGGAGTGAGTATTTTCAACTGGGTAGTGGCACTAACCACTTGGCTGTTTTCTTTCTTCAGCTTTGCTTTCAGGTATTTCCAATAATTGCGGGTTTTTGTGTAATCGTCCTGGTCTGTGAGCACTGCTACAATATCCAATACCGAAAACCACCAATTGGAATTTTTATCATCCCAAATAGCTCTTACTTCCCGGTCGTTAAAAAACGGATGGATGAATCTACTCCAGGAACCCATTCGCGGTTCAATCAATTGAATGTCCCCCGGACATTCACTCCCTAAACGGGAGATCGCTCCTTCACCCTCTTCCTCGATCTTGAATTTTTCGCTCATTTTCATGCACAAAAGGGTTTTCGGAGTGGACTCATAAATGGATATTTCACTATTCCCTATGACCATATCTCTTTGATGAATAATAAATTGGCCTTGATCACGGACCCTCTCCAAAATCTTGTAATTGGTACCGCGATTTCCTATGATTTTGGAATCAGAAGCCCAATGACTTCGACGCACATATTGCCACCAACACCTCAACTTGCCCAAAATATATGGCAATAGCCGGACAAAAACGATTCAATGACTACTAAACCATCGGCTACAAGTTTAAAAAAACGCAAGAATCAACTACTCCAACATAATATAATCCAGAGCTTGAGGAACTCTTGTTAAATTTGCTTTCCTCTATTTTTTAGCGCGTTGGGAATAGACTGGAATGACTTTATGCGAAATCTTATTTAAGAACAAAATTTATTTTAGACACTATATTCGGCTATACAGTCAGTTTTGGCCCATCCTCAGGCAAAAAGTCTGAGTAACTGTAAGTTCGAAACTTGAATTTCTAATAGACTTTTATAGGTTTATCATCAATCCAAGA
>SKLY01000261.1 GCA_007121335.1 Saprospiraceae bacterium
CTGGAGTATGCGGTGGTTTTGCAAAAGGTAAACAACATTTCTAAAAGCAGAAAGTGGTTGGACCAATACCTGGAAATCAGACCGCGCGACCAAAGAGCTCAAAATCTTTCGGCATCTCTCGACCTGGCTGAAAAAGCCGGGGAGGCAGAAATTGTCTATGGCTTGAGTCCTGCATTTTTCAACTCCGATGCTGCCGATTACTCTCCGGCTTTCAAGGGTGATCAAATCGTTTTTTCTTCTGAAAGAGGTGAGGGAAGAAGGATAAATCCCGCAAGCGGAGCAGGGTTTAGTAAGTTATACATAGCGGATCCCGAAACCGGTACCATCGCAGAATTGGAAGGACCTTTTGACAGCAAATACAACGATGGCGCAGCGAGCTTTAATGAGCAGGGAGATTTGGTCTTTTTTACCCGCAACCGCACCCGCCGACTTCAGGATGAAACCGCCAGCCTGATGCTGATGTACAGTGAATTTAGAAACGGACAGTGGACAAGACCTCAGGAATTTCAACACAACAACCGCGCTCATAATTTAGCACATCCCGCCCTGAGTCCCGATGGTCGCATTCTGGTCTTTGCTTCCGATCGGCCCGGCGGCCGTGGAGGCTATGATCTTTTCTGGTCTGAATTTAATGAAAACAGAGGTTGGACAGCTCCACGGAATCTGGGAAGAAATATCAACACTTCAGGTCACGAAGCTTTCCCGGTTTTTCTGGACAATGAGACCCTTGTCTTTTCTTCCGACGGTCATCCGGGCCTCGGAGGGCTGGATATTTTTAAAACAAAAAGGGAGGGAAACAACTGGTCCGACCCTGTACACTTGCCCGCACCAATCAATTCCACCAGGGACGATTATGGATTGACTTCTACAGATATGCTGGAAAGTGGGTACTTGACCTCCAATCGTTCAGGCCAGGATCAAATTTACTTTTTTGAAGACACTTTGGATATTGAGCTACCCCCTTTGGTCTTAATGATTAACGCGAAAGACCGCGAAAGCAACAAGATGCTGAAAAATGCTGTAATCACCCTGAAAACCGGGGCTGAATTATTAGATGAAATTGTGTTTCATAACCGGGTCGTAACTAAAACTCTTGACCGGGAAAAGGACTACCACCTGAGCGGAAAATGGAGGGATTTTGATTTGAAAAAGGTTTCCATCATTCAGGAAGAATTGATAAAAACAGATACGCATGAAGTGATTCTTTGGCTCGATATGCCGGAATTTATTCTGGAGGGCATCGCAGTGCATGAAGAAACCCAAAACCCTTTGGAGCAAGTATCCGTCCGCCTCAGCAATCCGGAAGATGGGGTTGTTGATCGCATTCAAACTGAATCAGATGGAAAATTCACTTTTTTGCTAAAACCGGCCTCGGACTACGAACTCAGTGGCCAAAAAGATCAGATGTTTGCCTCCCCGGTTAACCTGACCACCAAAGGTCTGGACCGATCTACCACCCTTTTTGTGCCCCTGGAGTTGGTATTCGAAGAAATCGAAGTCGAGCGCACTTTTACCCTCGATAACATCTACTATGACTACGACCAATACGATATCAGAGCCGATGCCGCCAGGCAACTGGATATACTGGCAGAATTTATGCAATCCCATCCCGAAGTCACCATAGAGTTGAGCTCTCATACCGACAGCCGGGGCAGTCGCGACTACAATCTCCGCCTCTCACAGCGAAGAGCAGAATCAGCAGTCAGCTACCTTGTTGAAAACGGCATAGCCTCCAATCGCCTCGTAGCCAAAGGATACGGCGAGACCCGCATCCTAAATCACTGCCATGAGAATGTAGATTGTACAGAGGAGGAACATCAGCGGAACAGGAGGACGGAGATCAGGATATTGAGTCGGTGAGGGGAAGTTGTTTTGGTTTCATGGGCTGAAATAGGGGTTTCATGGCCTGGAAGATAGTGTTTCGTGGATCAACAGGTTTTCCGAAAAAATTAAGGTATATATTTGAGAGATGTTACAGGCTTTCAAGGGGAGATTAACGAAAAAGTGTTTTATATGAAACTGCTATGTATTGTCTTTTTTATATTGTGCTACTCCACAGTAAATTGTCAAATGACCAAACTTGAAGAGCAGAGAGATTTAACCAAAGGAATTTATTTTACTTTTGGTTATCATCAGTCTGATTTCCTCAATAGTAAATACAGGCAAAGCGTGTCGGATGATAATATATCCAGAGAACTTGGTTACTACGTTGGTATGACTTACCAGTATAACCCTTTTATCTTTGATTTTACATACTTTAGATCGATATTTTCAACTGACGAACTTCCCAACAATTATTACGGTAGTTCCACCAAAATATGGCATACCGGAGTAGAGCTATCTGCTTGTCTAAATCTGTTACCTGATGTGAGAATTTTAAATCCACATATTGGTGTTGGGTATGAATGGAGTTACCTGCGAACTCCACCTAAGGACAGTGACAACCGTGATATTAAGAAGGTAAGTCAAGTGGGGACTTCCTCACCTATATGGATAGCCGGCATCAACATACAATTAAGTCGTTTCTTTGCACTTAACGGTCGTTACAAAGCCACTTTTCTATCTGATAGTGATAACTACCAGTTGGCATTAGGAATAATGTTTACATTTGATTTCCCGAAGTAATAATCATTAAAAGATGAAGTTAATTTTCAAAATATTAATTCTAGCTGTTCTCATAAGTTCTTGTACATCTGCGAGAATCCAATATTATGCTCCGGATGAAGAAACCAGCAATGGTTTGTTAGAGATACGAAATCCCCATTACAAGAACAAAGTTAATTTCCTGGGGTACACCGGAACAATTGGAACTGCTGCAGGGCTTGGCTATTTAGGATATGAAAATCCTTTCGTTAAATACAATTCGAAAAACGACGAGGTTACCAGTCAGGGTGCATCATCCGCTGTTTCTGGTTTAACCGGTCTGGGTGTTGGCATTACCTTAAATTATGCGGTTGGAGGAAAAGATAGGCTTTCCCATTTAGATAATGACTACAGTGATTTTTCAGAATGGGCTGGAAAGTATAGCAGAGATTACAAGGTCGTCCAATCAAGAAGTAACCCTTCAAGACTCCTGCTTATTAATAAAAACGCCGAACAATATTACACATTTAGAAATATGGATGATGTGGATATCTTCTTAGAAGCATTTCCAAATAGCAACCATTTACCACTAGTTTGCGCAAGATCCTATGAAAAACTCCCATATACTGATTTACCAACCCTCCTGGAAAAAGTTAATATTTCCGGCAGTGCTGTTGAAAAAGACATCAAACTCCATTTTATTAACCAAAGTCAAACACTGTCAGAATACATCACAGCTTTGGATATGTATCCCAATATAAAGGATGATCCCTTTGAGGATGGCATTGAATATATTGGTTCTATGATTGATGTAGCTCAATATACCAACTATTTTAGCACACCGGATGAGAATCGACTAATTGAAAGGGCTGTGAAATTTGCCACGGATTTCCAATCGGTAAAATATTTTAATACCCAATTCCCTTCCAACCCATATTTTGATCAGGTAATCCTGGATGTAATCCCTGCTTCCACTGAAAGGGAACTGGAAGAATTAATTGAGCTATTTCCTAACTCAACTGCTATAGAAAAGGTCAAGATAGAATTTGTACTACGTTCTGGTGATGCCAATGTTTTCATAGCTCGAAATTCACGGTATAGTGTATATAGCTTCAATGATTCTTACTCTTTATCAAATCCCAATGAATGCAAGAGTTTTATATCGAAAATGGCTGCAAATATTAAAATACCTGAGGAGGTTGGAAAATCTTTTATAGAAAGTGCCAGTGAATATTTGTTGTCTGAAAGGTATAGCAATACGCCTAAAACAGATAACTCACAAAACGAGTTCATTTCTTTTGTGAGAAACAATCGCAATTGGTTATCAAAGGGAATAACCGACTATTATCTTAGAAAAGCCAAAAACCAAATTGAGATCAATGCCAATGAAAGATATCTAATTGAAAATGAATTAGATGATGTTTATAAATACGTTGAAATATCAAGCTTCTACTACGAATTCGCAGATGGGCGAGAGTTGAATTTATGGGATAAATTTTTATCAACTCTAGCTGAACGAATCAATAAAAAACTCTTTCTGGAAGTCGATGTAACAAATTATGGAAACAAACCCAAAAAGATAAAGCTGACCGCATTCCTCAATATGGTTAATGAAAGCCAGAATATCTGGGGAAGTTCAAAGGAAAACACCCAAATAAAAAGGGAATATATTTTAAATATTCCACCCAATTCTACTTACCGTGATTTGATTTTAGAATTTGATTTTCAGGTGAGATATAAAGATGAAAGAAGTATATGGGGACGAAATTATTTATACCGTGGTCCAAATACTGAACTAATGGGAACACCGGAATTGATAGAATTTAAACTTGAGTATTATGATTCTGAAATTCCCATTTCACAAGAAATAGCGCGAAGGGAGGCTGAGCAAAATTATGCTGTACGAACAACCGGTGGGAGTAGTGGATCACAATTCATGGTAGATAGTGAGACACACACTGTAATAGAAGATCAGCGTTGTTATGTGGATGTAAAAAGATTGACAGACAATACTGATAGTCACGGATGTATTGGCATATTTGCCAGTGATGTATCTTACAATTACCATTCCACTATAACAACCAATAGAGGGAGAATTTATAATTATTACGATGAGAATGAAGACAATTCTACTGAATGTTTTAATCACGCTGATTTTCCGTTGATTGTTTCGGTAAGATATACTAACAACCGGGGCAACCAGGTGAGAGCTAAAGTGAGGTTGGAACGATTTTATGATTATAATGTACGGATAAAATAAATAATATGATTCGGATATATTTAATGCTATCTGTCCTGGTTTTATTCTGGTCATGTAAAGATGAAGATCCCTTTGATTTGGATTCTGTTTTCTTTTCCTGCAACGAAAAAGGAGAACCGTTTCAATTCAATTTATATAACGGTTTGATTGAAGAATGTAAATCTATTATTGAAAGGGAGAATTTTGGCTCAACATCCACCAGTTGGGAAAGAAATCAGCCCAATACATTTAGAAGGGTTATTTCTCAAGGTGGACTGCTGCAAGAATCCTTAAATAATACCAATTGGTTCTTTTTCGGGGATTTATCAATCCCTGAAAACATACATCATTACCAAATAGATTTTGAGCTTGAGATATTAAGTGGGCCCGAAAATCGGTTTCATGTGATTACCTGGGGAGGAAGAGATGGATTAGAAAATTATTACAGTTTTGGGATAAACGGGAACCAAGAGCTTCAAGTAGGAACAGTGAGTAATGGTCAAGATTTTGAAACTTTGTTTTATTTGCCAATATCAACGGCCATTGTCAGTGGAACCAATCTTATGACCGTAAGAGTAGTAGAGAATAAAAGTTACTTTTTTATCAATGAAATATTTATTACCTCGATTGAAAGACCCTTATATGGCAATGATATTAGTTTCAATGTTCCCGGAATGAGTTCCAACAGGTTAAGTAATATTGTAATAAGTAAGTTTAGAACAGATTAATAGCTTTTCATCAGCTTAAACCTCCAATCTCATTCCCCTCCCACCCCACCCCACCC
>SKLY01000043.1 GCA_007121335.1 Saprospiraceae bacterium
AAGGACTTTGAGAGCCGGAAGGGATGATAAATGCCTTTTTTGAGATTGTAGTATTTGGTTCTGCTTTGGGATTATGGAGAGTGGATTATGGACCTTTAATACTTTTTCCGGGCTGTTTTAAGTTGATAAAATATCCGAAACGACAATGTTTTAGCTGCTCATTGGATAAAAGGGTATGTTGAATTGTCAGCTTTTAGAAAATAGTCCAGAACCCTCTCATGCAAACGGTCTTAAAAATTCTGGTTGTTCTACTTTTTTGGATTGGAATTCATCCAACCATTTCAGGTCAGGAAAGAGATCCTCCAAAGGTTGCCATTTCCTTGTCGAATGATAGATTTTATGAAAGAATTAATAACCCATTGAACATTGTAGCTCAGCAAAAGGACCCAGTCTCTCTGGACCAACTGGAGGCTTATTTAATAATTGATGATTCCATAAAGAAACCCCTGGAAATTATTGACCGAACCATTGATTTTGTTATTCGGCCTGACACCATTGGGAATTTGGTCATAAAAATTAAAGTAGGAGATGTGGTTGAAACGAGGATGTATAGGGTTCATCCGATTAAGATAGTTGGTTGGTTTGGAGGGTATCGTGGAGTTTCATCAGGTGGAGGAAAGATGCGTGATGGACAATTTAAAACTCAGAGAGGGATTGTTGCAAGTATCGAGTGTTGTCGTATATCGGGCCATGTACCTATTTTAGGCTTTCATTTAATTCGCATTGACAAGAGTAATCAGGTTGAGCGATCTATTAATACTGGTGCGACTTTTGGAGAGGAATCACGAGAGATAATAAACCGAGCTCAATCAGGTGATATTTATATTTTCCGAAATATTAGGTACACATGCCCGTCTTCTGGCAATCCAAAGAGGCTTGATGATATTGTTGTTGAAGTAAAGTAGTGGACGAAGAAGGCGTTTGAGCATTTAGATTCAGGACTCCTTTTTTGCGTTGTTACATAAAGGGTTCTACAATAGTTTTAGTTGACTCCTCTTTTTCGCCGCAAAAATTGGACTGGGAGCCCGGATTGCGTTTTATGCTTTTGGTAAAAGGACTTTCACTTGATTGCTGAATTTAGAAAACCCATTATTGATCCCATCAAGCAATCAAGCCAGGGGGGCATTGATACAAAAACCGTTCACATCTATTCCAGGGTGCTCCGGGGAGTATAATATTGAGCAGCAGGAACAATTATTCTCTGTAATAATTTATGAGTCAGGTGCTTACAAGGTTTGATGTATTTATTTTTAAATCAAACCGATGCCTTGAGAAAATTGTAATACCTTTGCGCGCTTGAAAATTGGAAAGTGCTCCTATGAAACCCACAATGATTTCCCCTGTGTTTACGCCGCCGTGATATTGCTATATCATTTGGTTAATATCTAATATTCCATTCACCTTACTTTACAACTGTACCAGTATGTCTGGTGGAAAAGTATTTTGCAAGTAATAATTGAAGTTCCATGAATAAATATGCCCGTTTGTATCGTCAGAAGAGCAAACAAGAATACAAGAAAGTCATCAATTTATTTAGTAAATCATCAGAAGGAAGTGCCCGAACTGAAGTTTTATCCGGCCTGACTGTGGCTCTGGCTCTAGTGCCGGAGGCAATCGCCTTTGCAATGATAGCGGGATTGTCACCTTTGACGGGTTTGTATGCCGCAATTGTGATAGGGATCGTAACCTCCATCTTAGGTGGGCGACCGGGAATGATTTCAGGGGCCACTGGAGCGGTAGCCGTAGTTATTGTGGCATTGGCAATTTCGCACGGTCCTGAGTACGTATTTGCCACAGTTGTTTTGGCGGGAATTATTCAGGTGATTGCGGGTTTATTTCGGCTGGGAAAGCTCATGAGATTGGTTCCTCATCCTGTTATTTTCGGATTTGTTAATGGTTTGGCCATAATAATTTTCTTATCTCAGTTGGATCAGTTTAAAGACTCTTCAGGCAGTTGGCTCACAGGTCAACCACTTTTTATTATTCTGGGATTGGTATTGTTGACTATGCTGATAATTTGGGGACTGCCCAAACTAACAAAGGCTATTCCCTCCTCTCTGGTTGCTATTTTAGCTGTATTTGGAATAGTTGTCGTATTGGGAATTGACACCCAAACAGTGGGTGATATAGCCTCCATTGAGGGAGGTTTTCCGCCCTTCCATATTCCAACAGTTCCATTGACACTTGAAACTCTGACCTTAATTTTTCCCTATGCTGCAATTGTAGCCGGTGTGGGCTTGATTGAAAGTTTGCTTACATTGAACATCATCGATGAAATTACTGAAACCCGGGGCAGAAGCAATAAAGAGGCCGTTGCGCAGGGTACCGCAAATATTTTTTCGGGATTTTTCTCCGGAATGGGAGGATGTGCTATGCTGGGGCAGAGTTTGATCAATATATCCAATGGAGCCAGAGCCCGACTTTCCGGAATTGTTGCCGCGGTAGCATTGCTGTTTTTCGTGATGTTTGGTTCATCCGTAATTGAACTTTTGCCAATGGCAGCCCTAACAGGACTGATGATAATGGTTGCAATCGGAACGTTTGAGTGGGCCAGCCTCAGAACTTTTAACAGAATGCCTAAATCTGATATTTTTGTAATGGTTGTGGTTACTGGTGTGACCGTGGTTCTACACAATCTTGCACTGGCTGTTATCATTGGGGTAATCATTGCGGCTTTGGTTTTTGCCTGGGATAATGCCAAGCGAATCCGCGCGAGGAAACACATTGATGAAAATGGTGTAAAACACTATGGGATTTATGGCCCTCTGTTTTTTGGCTCAGTATTGGTCTTTAATGAAAAGTTTGATGTATTGAATGACCCCGATGAGGTGATCATTGATTTCAAGGAGAGCCGGGTTGTCGATATGTCTGCCATTGAGGCTCTGAATAAGATTACTGAGCGTTATTTGAAAGTGGGAAAAAAGGTTCATCTGCGACACCTGAGTCCGGATTGTCAAAGGTTATTGAAAAATGCGGACAAAATCATCGATGTGAATGTTATGGAGGATCCAAGTTACAAAGTATTGGTAGATAGGTTTTGAGTGTCAACAAATTAATTGAATAGCGTGAACCTCCACCCAAACAAATTCTCTTTGCAAATCTTCCATTAGATGCAGAAAAATAGCCCGTGACTGCCAAATTGAAGCAATCACGGGCTTTAATTCTGTAAGAGATTCCGGGGGGGGCTGAAAAATCAGGAACCTACCTTGTCCATATGCACATCCATTTGCGGGAATGGGATGCTGATACCTTCCTTGTCGAAAGACTTTTTCACTTCCTCTATCATGTAAAAATAAAGGGGCCACTTGTCTTCGGTCTTCGTCCAGCAGCGCACTTTGAAATCGACACTGCTGTCTCCCAGCTCGCTTACAAAAACATCGATGGGGCGGTCTTTGATTACGGCTTCGTGATTTTCCAGAATGTTGCGCATAATGGATCTGGCTTTGTCAATATCATCTCCATAACCTATGCCGAAAGTCCAGTCTGTTCGCAATTCGCCTGTGGTCGAAATGTTGGTGATGGTGCCGCTGGTGATTACCCCATTTGGTATGTAAACCTTTTGGTTGTCAAAGGTGTGAATGACCGTCTGGAAGATCCCCACTTCTTTGACACTGCCCATAATCCCCTGTAAAGAGACACTGTCACCTACTTTAAAGGGTTTGAAAATGAGCAGGAGAATTCCGCTGGCAAAATGCCCCAGGGTGCCCTGAAGTGCCAAACCAATGGCAAAGGCTGCAGCACCAATTACTGCGATAAAGGAGGTGGTCTGTATGCCAAAAATCCCGGCCACACTGATGAGCACCAATACCTTCAAACCCACTGAGATGATTTTGCTGAAAAACGGAACAACCGTGGGGTCCACATCCTGCTTTTCCAGCCTCCTGGCTAATGCTCGGCCGAGTTTTCCTGCTATCCAAAAACCAATGATCAGGGTGATAAGTGCGAGTAATACCTGAGCACCGAAATCTACTGCGGTCTCAACAATTACTTCTGAGTCTAAATATTCTTCCATAATTTGTAGTTTTGTACGAAAGACCTAACTTTCGAGTGGTTAAGAATTGATTGTCGTGCCAAATATGGTAAATAATTTTTATTCTGAGTCCGAATTGTTAAAAAAACTCAGTGCTTTCTGTGCCTACAGAGACAGGTCGGAGATGGAAGTGGTGAATAAACTCAAGACGCTAAATGCCTCTGAAACCCAGATCCCAAAGGTGCTTCAGTTCCTTCGTGACGAAAAATTTCTGGACGAAAATCGCTTTGCATTTTCTTACGCAAGGGGAAAATTTTTCCAAAATAAATGGGGCAAACACAAAATTTACCGTGGACTTAAGACCCAAAAGATCCCCGATGAATTGATCAATCGCGCCCTGGGTGAAATTCCGCACGATGAGTATCTGCAAACTATGAGAGAACTCTCCCGAAAGAAATGGGGTTCCCTGCCCGATAATCCTCCCCATGAAGCCAGACAAAAAGTCTATCAGTACCTTTTGAGCAAGGGGTATGAGAGCCACCTCATCCGCGAACTCCTAAAGGGGTGAGTATTCCCTTAGATTTCGACTTTTGAAAGACTTTTTTCTGGGGTTGCAATTTTTTTTGAGATCTCTTTGCAGGAAGAAAATATTTATATCTTTGCCCTTATTTTTAATTAATCTAAATAAATATAAGGTGAAGATACACTACTTAATACTGCTTGCGATTACTGTTTTCTCCAGTCCATTCGGATTGTCTGCAAATGAAGTTGAAGCCCATGAGGTTGATGAAGTGGGAGTTGATTTGGAGGATAAGGTGGACAGTTTGATGCTCCACTGGAACTTCCCCCAGATTTTGATAAAGGGTAGCCGTCAGGGTGTTTTCGGGGAAATACCCGGTTCGGTCTCCAGAATTGATGGCCGGGAACTCTCTTTGTTAGCACCCATGAGTGCCAATGAGGCGGTGCGTGCATTTACCGGAGTTCATATTCAGGAAGAAGAAGGGGCCGGATTGAGGGTGAATCTCGGTTTGCGCGGCCTGGACCCCAATCGCAGCAGAAATATACTGATGCTGGAAGATGGCATTCCTGTGGCATTGAAGCCTTACGGAGAGCCTGAAATGTATTACAGCCCGGCCATTGAGAGAATGACGGGTGTTGAAATTTTAAAGGGAAGTGGTCAGATTTTATACGGTCCTCAAACTGTAGGTGGTGTAATGAACTACATCACTGCCGATCCCCCGGAAGTGATGTCCGGGAATGTTCGCTTGCGAGCTGGGAGTGGCGGATATTTTTCCGGAATGGGCAGTGTGGGTAACACCTACGGAAATGCCGGATTCAACATCAAGTATCTGTTTAAGCGCGCGGACAGAATCGGCTATGTGGGTTTCGACGTCCACGATTTCAATGGTAAGTTTACTCTGAAGATGGGCGACAATGCATCCCTCGCCATTAAGTTGGGAGTTTATCGGGAGACCAGCAATTCCACCTACATCGGACTTACTCAAACCATGTACGACAGCGGTGATCAGGACCATGTGCGCATGGCCCCGGATGATAAACTCGACGTGAGCCGGGAGTCTGCTTCCGTGGTCCACAACTGGACACCCACCGGAAA
>SKLY01000178.1 GCA_007121335.1 Saprospiraceae bacterium
AAAGCAGAGAGAATCTCAATGTATTATCCAGTGGATTTCGCTGAGCATTGGTCGGCACCAGGTAGGAGAAGTTCAAGCCAAAGACGTTGTAGTTAACTCCAAATCCAAGCGTGAGGAACTTCCTGTTACCCTTTAGTGCGTGCTCGTGGTGATATCCCGCTCTAACAGCAAATTGATCCACATACCAATACTCCACACCACCGGAAATATTGATTTCTCTCAATTCATCTCTAAATGACCCCGCATCTCCAAAGGAACTGATTACTCCACTCATTACGGATTGTTCTCTTCGCTCGATGTAGCCGTCATCCAGAGGGTCCAGAGGTGTAGGGACAAGCAATTTGTTAAAGTCCAGAGCTATCGTCAGCCGGTTGTAGTCGTCAAAATTAATATTCCAGGCGCCACCAATACCGAGGTTGCCGGGTAGAAAATCTTTGATCTGCGAACGGGTGTACGAAACTTTAGAACCGAGATTGGTAATTGCAAGTCCCAGGGAGAGGTCTGAAGTGGGACTCAATACAGTGTTGTACGTCATGGAAATATCAACTGCAGCGGCAGTAGCAGCGTTAATTTCCACACTTTCTACCGTTTGGCCTGCTGCGAGGTTGGAGTAAATAAACCTACCTGTTACACCTGCTGAAAAATTTTCACCCAGTTTTCTGGAGTAGCTGAGGCTAATGTCGAATTCATTTGGTCGTCCATTACCCAGCGGTTCACCATTTTGATCGGTAAACTGGATGTCACCTAAAGAGAAATACCGAAGCGAAAAACCCAGAGCCTGCATGTCATCCAACTTGTAATAACCGCCGAGATAGGCCAAATAGACATCTCTCACCAGTCCGCGCAGCCAGGGAGTGTAGGTGGCAGAAAGTGCAAAATCGTCCTCGGCGAAGACCAGCTTAGAAGCGTTGTAGTGGATGCTGTTGGCATCTGGGGAAACGCCGATTCCGGCATCTCCCATAGCACCACTTCTTGCATCAGGTGCAATTCTCAGGTAAGGTACTGCCGACACAACAGGTCTGGGACAGTCGCCTATCCACCTGTTTTCAAAAGGATCGAACCTGCACGGTTCGTTGGCCTGCACATCCTGCAAGCCCAGAAAAAATGCCATCCCAATCAATGGCAGGAAAAACACATTGGTACTTTTCAACATTTGATTTATTAATTTCATTAGATTATTTTTTTCATCAGTCACATGAGTGGAGGGTTAAAAATTTAAGAAATCTCCTTTCATGTCAGTGATTATAAGACCGTTGGTTTAGGTTTTGACCGGCACTATTTTTTGTCAGTTTTCGAAAATTTCTGCCTGCTAATTCAGCTTGCAAAACTACCAATTGAAGATTACACTTTATGGATTGCTTCCAATTCTCTCAGAATCAAGGATTCTTTATCCCGCAAAATTACAATTTTTTCGTCAAATGAACGGCTTCAATCCTATCTCATTATTACAAGTCTTTCAAACTCGCTTTTGACTGTTTTATTATCTGCGTCCGGATGATCTGTACGGACTTCCACATTGAAAAAATACAAGCCATTGGGAAGTGGTGATCCCGAGTGGGTGGTTCCATCCCATTTCAAGCCTGTAACTCTGTATCCGTCGGAAAAAGCCGAACTCTCCATTTCACCAACCAATTTGCCATCTACCGATAAAACAGTTACTCTGATATCCATTTTGCCCGGTGGCAGATTGTGCTCAAACTGAATCTCCGTATGGTCACTCATGGGATTGGGAAAGTTGAACAATTGCTGTATTACCCTGTCCCGGTCACTGGCCACAACAAACTCAAGACTGGCCTCACCTCTGTTATTCAATATGTCCCAGGCAATAAAATTAATCTCGTAACTACCGTCTTCGAGGTTTCTAAATGGGTACCTTACTTCTCCTCTGGTAAAATCATCCTTTTCTGCCTGGTAGTAATCATTGAGAGTTATTTTTTCTGATGATTCACCATAGAGATATGCAGTCAATTCTCTACCGATACTGTTTCCGGTCACATTGATGCCCACTTCACTTTCCAGTTTTGCCAGCAGGGTGGGATTGGCATCGGTTATCCCCCCTGAGACAAAGTTTTCATTATTCATGTAAAGCCTCACTTGTGGACCTTGTACATTCTCAGGCAGTGAATCCACAGATCCGCCAATAATCAGGTCTTCGTAGGCACCGGCTGCAGTCCGCATATCCTCGGTGTAAGCAAAATAACTGGCTTTCCCGTAGCCGGGCTCGTAATTGATATCCAATGGAACTTTGAATTCAATGATAAAATGACCAGCCTCCACACTAGCGCTTCCCTTAAACAATACTTTGTTCTGAACTTCAAATTCCTGCTTGTTACTCCGGGGCCCTTGCCCAAGGGTTGATTCCACGACCGGCTTGTCAAAAAGTGTAAATTCCATTACCCCGTTAAAATCTCCGAGGAGTTTGTCCTGATGGTCTCTCACCTCTCCGGCAATCACCACATGCTGCATAGCCTTGAGTGTGTCAGGTGCTTCCTGGTTTATATCTGCCCCATTGACAGAGGTTGTTACCACTCTGTATTCGGGTATATTGAGTTTTTGCGATGGGTCTCCCAGAAGGGTAAATTTCCTGGCATTGACATTGAGGGTATCGGCACTATTGGCATTTTTTGACAACCTCATCACTTCACCAATAGTGGGTCTTTCCTGTTGGTCATTAACAAACAGTCTGTTCAGCACTTCTCTGTTGAGACGTTCATTGGCAAAGGCATAAACCAGTCTGGTTGTGGTCAACAAACCAAATACACCACCATTGGGATTTAGCAGGGTGTGTTCCCCTCCGGAAGTGATGGCCGGGTCGTCGTAATTTGCAAATGAACAGGTCGCTGTTATCATCAGGGAGAGTTGATCCGAATTGCTCCAGGACAAAATATCCGGCACCTGTAATACTCTTTCTTGCGTCCAACCTGCAGGACCACCATGTCCGAGGTAATTAATGACCAGGGGACCGCGATTCATCATTCGATTCAATGCCTTATTTGCATCTGGAAATCGGTTACCGCCCGGAGTAGAAACACGCTCAAAAGCATCTAAAAATACTTTTTCAATGTTGTATTCCGGGTGGTTTTCTTTTACGCGCCTCACCAGATTTCTGGTCTGATTTAAATGGAGGTTATTGTCTCCATTGTCAGCTACAAAGCCGAGGTTTAGCCTCCAATCTCCGAGGGATTGAGGGTTGGTGTCGTAAGAAATAATCTTATTGACCACATCTTGTGCCTCCCGCTCTGTACGCACAGGCAAACGACCTACTGCTATATCTACACCACCCACTAAATTGGCCCCTTCGTTAGGGTCCAACAATCCAAAGTAATCATCGGAGGGGAAGGCCGAAATTGCATGAAGGGAGTGAGGTGTCTGATAAACGGGGATAAAATTTTGATTGGGCAGACCATCCATGAGCCCCCGGTAATCATAGCTCCCATCTCCAAATAATAGTAAATACCTGAAGTCGTCGGTACGGGTATAAAACATTCTAGCAAAATCGCGTATGGCAGTAGGATCCGGTGAGCCACCTCCAAATTCGTTGTAAACCTGCTGCGCCGGAACTACCACCACCTCCAGACCGCTGAAATTGCGTCTGTGCTCAGCCAACTCTTTGGCAGCGCTTTCAAAATCCTCGTGGTAAACAATCACCAATTCAGCCGATTCAAGGCTGTGAAGGTTTTGATTGGGTACTTTTTCAATAAATTTTGGCCGGGGATAATTGTAAGTAGGGTGAAAGGCCTTGAATTGCTTCAACTCATTGGAGAAAAAGGTGAAGCGAACACTTTGACCGTCTGATTCAACCGGTATTTCCGTGACAAAATGAGGATCTGTGACATCCCATATGTGGACATCATTGCCCTGTGGGTTTCTCATTTCAAAAGAGGAAATATTATAATCCAGACTTCTGCTGTCCCGGAAAAAAAGCGGCTCTCCATGATAAGCCAACTCTTTTTTACCCCTTATCTGAATAAAATCCATCCAGGACTCGGAAATAGATCCCGTGGTGGGTATTTCAAAGTGAACAGTAAGAGGATCTTCTCCAACTGTTTTAATTGCGTGGATACTTCCAAGGTGAGCAAATCTTCCGATTACACTGGATGTATTTACACTGCTTACAGTTTCCACAAAACTCTCCTTACCAACGTTCAGTCGCGAGGTGGAAGTTTGATTCGATCTGATTGCAAACTCTGTATATACTTCAAATTGCGTTCCTGGAATGAAGCCTTCGAGATCAAATTCTGAACTGTAGTCTTTTTGTCTGATATTGCTGAGATTATCTCCAAACCAACGCTGTCCACTGCCGTAAAAGCTGGGATTCGCGCCCATTAGATTAACCCTATCGCGCTCGTACCGCTGAAGGAAATCATACGTATCAAAAGTTTGTTCTGAACCTGACAGAGAACCAGCCTGAGGAACATCTAAACGCTCCTTTTCTCCAATAGAGATAAAGTAATAGTTGAGATTGTCGTAAATATTTTTGGGTTTATCAAATGTGTCCTGATGACCCAGGTATGTCCAGTTCTGTGGCCCCTCGGCAAAAAAGAGCAAATACTCGCCCTGATTCAAATGTGTGCCACTTCCCACGAAACGGGTGGGCAATTCCTCCACATCATCGACACGCTCAGCTCCGGCCAACTGCGGCAACATGCCACCTCTGTTGCCTAATACCCGAATTTTGTCCACAGGGATTTCTGAAGCTTGAAGGCCGAGTTCATCACTCAGGAAGTCAGCATCAATTTTGTACAAGCCGGCAGATGGAACTGCAATTTTATATATGTCGCCCTCAGCGAGTTCTGAATGGTACTTAAAACCACTTCTAGCAGCGGTAGTAAAGGTCTCTTCGTCGCTTGAAGAGAATGTAGCAGATAAAGCAAAAGACTCCATCAACAGGACATTTCCTGCAGAATTGGAGACAAATGGCTTGAAAAATATCCTCGCATAATAATTGCCACGATCACTTTCTATAATGTATGCGGGTTCCACCTTTGCAGAAAGCCCTTCAACAACCTCCGGCGATACACTGAATTCAGGTTCGGATGAACCCACGATGCGGAAATTGATTTCGAGCGCACCAGGACCTGGCACTTCAATGCGGGTCGTAAACATTGGGAGTGGCAATTCTTCGGATGAAAACAGTGCGTCTTTAAAATAGGGTATCAGTACCGGATCATCCATATTTTCTAAGTCGGGGATTGGATGATCGTACCACTCTAAATCCACTTGTTTGTTCAAAACCACCTGAGCTGCTGCAGAGGGCATGGAAGCTAACAATGCAAAGATTAGCAGCACCAAACCAAAACTGTAAACCGGACAAATTTCAGACAAATAACTCAACACATGATGTCTGGGTGCTTTCCCGGGAGAAAACACCTTAAAGAAATGGTGGTACCTGGCTTTTTTCATTGAAGTGTCATATTGAATTTACATAAGCTGACCATTCACGTGGGATTGATAAACGAGTCAAAATGTTATACGATTGCCATCGGGAATCATTTCAGACAAATAAGGTGCAACTTGACAAAAAAACAAGATTCGCGAAATCACACCCTTCACAATCCCGCTAAAAAAACCTGTTGACAGGGCA
>SKLY01000266.1 GCA_007121335.1 Saprospiraceae bacterium
CCCAATCAAATCCGGGTTAACACTATGTGAGAGGTCCACTTCATTAATTTCCGGCAGTGCCTCAATGGCTTTTTTGATATCTGCTAGCAGGTCTTCACCCGGTTCAATCGCAGTAATGAGCCTTAGGCTTGTAATGCCTTTTATTTCGCGGTATCTCCCGACAGCACCGTCCAGTATCTCTTTCATCATGCCTTCGCGGCTTTTGCGCAATAAAATGTCTAAGAACCCAAAAGTAATTTTGTGCAACCTGGATTCAAACAGCGCTGCAAAGACCTTTCTTTTGGAGGATGGTTTAACTACCGGGCTTATCACCATCAAATACAGGTCTCTGTGTTTCAAACTATCTAATACCAGCTCTACATCGGCAATCACCGCATCCAGAGCATTTTCCTCCGTGGCGAGATCGATTAAGCTTTTTGCGTAGCGCTGTACAATATTGTGGGCCGACATATAATTCAGTTAATTTCCTTCAACAATCGAGTTCCGTGGCTCAAAAAACAACCTTTCTAATTGAGCTTGATCTCATCGACCAGTTTGCGCACATAGTCTTTTTGCGACTGATCGGATTCAAGTTCCTTTCTTATGACCTTGGAAGCGATATCGATAGCCATATTGCCGACTTCCATTTTCAGTTCTTTAATGGCGGCTTGTTTGTGGTTTTCGATATCATTTCGGGCGTTGTTTATAATGGTAGCTGCCTCTTCTCTGGCCTTCTTTTTCGCTTCAGCCACCATATAATCCCGGGCTTCTTTGGCTTCATTGAGAATCTGAGTGCGCTCCTCCCTCGCCTTTGCCAGGAGTTCCTCATTTTCTTCTTTGAGGTCTTCCATTTCAGAACGGGCGATTTTAGCGGCATCCAGTGCGTTTTGAATATCGGTCTCCCTCTTCTTGAGCGCTTCAACAATAGGTTTGAAGGCCAATTTCCCCACTATTATCCAGAAAGTGGCAAAAATAAGGGTGGACCAAAAGATCAAACCTGGATCGGGTTTGATAACAGAGAAATCTACTAAAAACATCATTTTTAGATCATTTTATTGTTAAAAAAGGCGCACCGGCCAACCGCCGGCGCGACCTGTTAACTCATTACCCTGCAACGAACATGAGGATCATGGAGATCAAAGCAGCACCCTCTACAAGGGCGGCAGCGAGGATCATGTTACCACGTACATCGTTCGCAGCTTCGGGCTGTCTGGCAATGGCATCCATGGCTTTTCCACCAATCATACCAATTCCGATGGCAGCAGCCAATGCAGCAAGAGCCAAACCAATAGAAATCAAATTCATAATTCTGAGTTTTATAAAAACATTAATTAATGATGTGCTTCTTCCGTTGCAGCTCCAAGATAGGAAGCTGTCAATATCGTAAATACAAATGCCTGTACCAAAGCGATAATCAACTCAATGGTAATCATGAAAAGGGTCAGTGGGAATGCCACGACCACTCCTGTCATCGCACCAGAAAGGCTCTCTCCTGCATTTCCAAAAATAAATATCAGACTCACAAAGGCCACAATAACGATGTGTCCGGCTGTGATCGCTGCAAAAAGACGCAGCATAAGCGTAAATGGCTTGATAAACAAACCGGCTATCTCCACCGGGGTTAAAATCAATTTGACCGGAACTGGAATACCGGGCATCCACAGTATATGTTGCCAGTAATGTCTGTTTCCCGATAGGTTTACCGTAAAAAAGGTAAACATTGCAAGTACCAGGGTCACACTCAGGTTACCCGTCACATTGGCACCGCCCGGGAAAAATGGTATTTGTCCCAGCAGATTCAGCGTAAGTATGAAAAAGAATATACAGAGCAACAACGGCATGAACCTGTCGTACTTTTCTCCCAAAAATGGCTTGGCAACATCGTCCTGAATAAAGACGATGATGGTTTCGAAAAACGATTGCATACCTTTTGGGGCCATACCGTCCCGCTTTTTGTATGCCCTGGCTACCTTCAAAAAGACGTAGGTGAGCAGGAAAAACACCAGGAGCATGGAAAAAACATTCTTGGTAATCGAAAAGTCGTAATAAGAGGTTATTTGCCCGCCGAAGAAACCGCCATCAACGGTGCTTTTTGTGTCCAGGTCAAATTTTTCACCCTGATAGACGACTTGAATATTTCTCACCTCATTGCCGTCCTCATCGATTTGATAATCGTAGTGAAACCCATCTATTTCGACCGTCTCGATAGGGAAATTTTCATCCGGCACACGGAAAATCATTCCGTGGTACATCACATATTTGTCTATAGCGACAGTGCCATGTCCATACTCAGCAGTTTGGAAACGACTGGTGGTGGGCAAAATGGTCCAACCGAAATCCGGCGCGTACAAAAATGCGGGTAAATGGAAGAAATAATCTGTCCAAAGATGGAATGCATTGGCGTCAACAATGTGCCCTATAGCTTTTTCACCGGGATCAAATTCCTTTTCTTCATAAACCTCTTCGACTACCTCTTCAAGAACAGAGGGTTCCTCCTCAACCTGAGCTGATAAAATCGCCTGGCCAAACAGAAGAAAAAAGCTAACTGACCCAATTAAAGCAAGGAATTTTTCCCTCATTTATCTGTAATTTCCTGTCCGTTATCAAAAATCGCTGCAAAGGTATAATTTTAGGTATATATTCTACCTAAAAAGATATAAATTTTGACCGATTTTATAAATCTATGACAGAAAAAAGAGGAAGCAGCGTCAAACCAGCGGCCTAACGGCCCTATCAGAATTTTAACGCGCGTAACTTACTGCACGTTTTTCACGAATCACAGTCACTTTAACATGACCGGGATACTGCATTTCATCCTGAATTTTTTGGGAAATCATGAAAGAGAGGTCGTCGGCGTAGGAATCGGTTACTTTTTCACTTTCGACAATCACTCTAAGCTCTCTACCGGCTTGCAGAGCATAGGCCTTTTGAACTCCTTCATGGGACATGGCAAGTTCTTCCAGTTCACCGATGCGCTCCAAATAGCTCTCGAGTATCTCCCTTCTCGCACCAGGTCTGGCGCCGGAAATAGCATCACATGCCTGCACCACCGGAGAGACCACATTGTTCATTTCGATCTCGTCGTGGTGTGCACCTACAGCGTTACAAACCATTTCATTCTCCTTATACTTTTCGCACAGTTTCATGCCGACCAAAGCGTGGGACAATTCAGTTTCTTCCTCGGCCACCTTTCCAATATCGTGGAGCAAACCGGCCCTTTTGGAAATTTTGATCAATTTGGGACTGAGACCCAGTTCAGCAGCCATCATTGCGCAGAGGTTCGCCGTTTCGATGGAGTGCTTGAGGAGGTTTTGTCCATAAGAGGAACGGAATCTCATCCTACCGACCATTTTGACCAGGTAGGGATGCAATCCGTGAATATCGAGTTCCAGGACAGCGCGCTCCCCTATTTCTACAATTTGCTCGTCTATTTCTTTGCGCACTTTATTAACCACTTCTTCAATTCTGGCAGGGTGAATACGCCCATCAGCCACCAATCGCTTCAAAGATTGACGACAAACTTCCCGGCGGATGGGGTCAAAGCTCGAGATCACCACAGCCTCGGGGGTGTCATCGACCACAATTTCGGCTCCGGTTGCTGCCTCGAGGGCGCGGATATTTCTACCCTCCCGTCCGATTATCTGACCTTTGAGGTCATCGGAGGTGAGATTGAAAACCGATACCGTATTCTCGATGGTCACTTCCGCACACATGCGTTGAATGGACTGGATGACAATTTTACGGGCTTCTTTACTCGCATTGACTTTTGCCTCCTCCACGGTGTTTTTTACGATTGCCATTGCATCGCTCTCAGCTTTGGCTTTCACGGCCTCCAGTAATTGATCTTTGGCTTCCGTTTCCGACATTTTGGCGATGGTTTCCAGCTTTTCGATGCGCTCTTCATTTAACCTTTCCAGGTCTTCCTTCTTTCTGGCGACAATTTTCAACTGTGTATCCAGGTTCTGACGAATGGTTTTGATCTCAGACTCTTGTTGTTCGACGTTTTCCATTCGGTCGCTAAGACTCTGATTCTTGCGGTTCAATTCCTTTTCCTTATCAACCACTGCCAATTCCCGTTCCCGGAGGTCCATCTTCATCTGGGACTTCTTCTCGTCCAATTCAGATTTCAGCTTATTGAATCTGTCCTTGGCCTCCTGGATTTTCTTCTGCTTAATGGATTCATTCTTGCTCTCAGCGCGGGAGAGGATTTTTTCTGCCTTGGTTTCAGCCTCATCAACCAGGCGCTTTGCAGTCAATCTGGCTTCCTGGATTTCAAGGTCAGACTTCTTGTTGATCTCTTCAACCTTGCGCTGATTCATTTTTCGGAATGTGGAAGAGAGTATAAAGTAACTCACTAAAACCCCGACCACTATTCCTCCTATAACTGATATTAAAATAGTCAATTCCATGATTTTAAAAATTTTATATGTATATATATGTGACTGTGGAGTTCGCTGCGACAATTGCAATAGCGACTCTCCAATCAAATCCAATAATAAAGTGGCAGTGAATAAAATAGAGGGTAAAAACCGATCAGGCGAGGGCTTCGGAAAGAGTTTCATTGAGATGGAAAAGCTGATTCTTCAGAATTTCATCTGAGGAATTCGCGCTGTCAGACTTGTGATTTTCAACAGCGTATGTAAGCAGGGTCATAACGAGAAAATCCTGTAAATCCCGGTCTTTGTACTTGAGTTGGAATTCCCTGACTTTTTCGTTTATCTCCTTTGCCACAATGTGAATCAGTTCGACCTCCCCACTCTCAACTCTGATTGGGTAAGCGCGGCCACAAACCGTAACCGAAATGCTCTGAAGGTCCTTATCGTCCATCATCAGTTTTCTTCAATCCATTGGATGCACTCATCCAATTCCTTTGTATATTGATCTAATTGTTTTAATGCCATCTTCATAGATTCCAATCGCTCTGCTGTATCTCCATTCCACTTCTCTGAAGGGTTACTGCCAGTTTCTGCGTTACTCTTTAACTTGCGGAGGTCCTCAAGTTCTTCTTTAAGCCTTGCATTTTCCTCCCGCAATGCGTCCCGCTGATCAATCAACGCCTTGATCTTCTGTTGTATTTGTTCTAACACATCATTTGTGGACGCCATGGTACTTGTTAAAACTGTAATTTGGCAAAATTAACCCAATTATTAACAATTTTTATAATTTTTTTGCACAGAAATTGCTCCAACTGGAATGCGGTAATCATTGTTGCTTGTATTCCAACAACTTACACTTAAATTATTTTTCGCAGATAAATCATCTCAAGTCTGCGCCAAGTTCGTTTTTGAGAGCGTGAAGCATTTTTTTGATCATTTTATCCACTTCTTTGTCTTTAAGGGTTTTATTGGGATCAGAAAATACCATATTTACAGCGTAAGATTTTTTACCGGGGCCGAGTTTTTCCTCATCGGTATATACGTCAAAAAGTCCAACTGAATGCACCTTTCGCCCTCCTGCCTTGAGTACAATGGATTCAATAGCCTTAAACTGCACGCCCTCATTAACAATCAGCGCCAGGTCCCGACTCACAGTGGGGAACTTACTCACCGGACGAGAAACTACCCTGGTCTTTTGTGCCGTCTTAATTAACAGCTTCCAATCCAAATCCGCATAAAACACCTCTTCACTGATCTCGTGCACTTCGCAGACGCTATTTGCGACCTTACCTGCAAGGCCAAGGGTTTTTCCTTTCACCACTATCTCAGCCCCAAAATCAAACCACGGATGCTCTTCCAATTGTGTAAATTGCGGAGACTCAATTCCCAGGAGGTCCGTCAGGCTTTTTACCAAATGCACCAGTGAATGGTAATTGGAGGGATCGGTCTGTTGCCTCCAGTTGCCGGTATTCCAATCTCCCGATAATGCAATTGCCAGGTGTTCCGTTTCGGTAATTTCGCCATCTTTTTGGCTGTAGGATTTTCCAATTTCGTAGAGTCGCAAATCGGTTTGCTGCCTGTTGAGATTGTAGGCCACGGTTGCCAGGGAGGAGTGCAATAAATCCGGCCTCATAATATTCAGGCTTTCGTTGGAGGTATTGTGTATATAAACCAGCTCCTCCTTTCCCTCCTCATACCAATCTGACTTTACAAGCGAGAGGTTCATGGTTTGCAGTAGTCCCAGGGAACTGAGGTAATCGGCGATTCTGTTGCCAACCAGATGTTTGTCGGGGAAGTTGCCGGGGATCAATGGTATATTGATACTGTTACTGAAGGGTACTCTGTCGTATCCATAAATCCGGAGAATTTCCTCCACCAAATCTGCCTCCCTGGTCACATCTGATTTGTTGGTGGGAACAGAAACTCTGAGTTTTCCATTGCCCTCAGATTGGGTTTTCATGTTCATGGCCTGAAGAATTTCCACAATCTCCTCATCTGTCATGGGTGCACCGGTAAGTTTTCGAACCCTTTCAGTCTCAAGTTTGATGACAGCAGGCGAAACGGGGGACGGATACAGGTCAAATAGTTGGGATGCGGGTTCTCCACCGGCGATTTCACTAATCAATAAAGCGGCTCTTTTAAGCGCTTTCAGAGTGACTTCAGGATCCGATCCCTTTTCAAAGATTTTAGCTGCATCGGTTCTCAGGAGGTGTCTGGTACTGGTTTTTCTGACCGAGGTCGCGTCAAAATGGGCCGACTCCAGAAACAGATCGGTGGTATTTTCATCCACCCCACTTCCGAGACCTCCAAAAACCCCGGCAATGCAAAGGGGTTCACGCTCGGCATTGCATATCATCAGGTCCTCTGCATCGAGTTTTCTCTCTTTTTCATCGAGGGTTACAAACTCAGTTCCGGCGGGCAATTGAGTGACAACGATGCCATTGCCCTTAATTTTTTTCAGGTCAAAAGCATGCAGAGGTTGTCCGAATTCATGCAACACAAAATTGGTAATATCCACGACATTGTTGACTGGCCTGGCACCGATGGATTTAAGGCGGGTTTGAAGCCATTCGGGACTTTCCCCGACCTTCACATTTTTTATCAATAAACCGGAATACCGCGGACAGGCTTTTTCATCCTCGATTTTCACTGTAAAATGCACCTCCGGGCCCTCTTCAAATCCCTCCAGTACTGGATAGTTGATATCCTTTTGATGATTTTCATTCACCCTCAACCAAGCCAGCACATCCTCGGCAACACCGATGTGCGAAGTGGCATCTGATCTATTTGGAGTCAATCCAATGTCAAATATGAAGTCCTCCTCTACATTATAGACCTCACGGGCCTGGGTTCCGGCTTTAATGGATGGATCCAACACAATAATGCCATCCCGGTTTTTCCCAACGCCAATTTCGTCTTCAGAGCAGATCATCCCCGCTGAGCGCTCCCCTCTGATCTTAGCCTTTTTTATGTCAAAAGGTTCTCCCTCATTGGGGTAAATCGTAGAGCCGACTCCTGCAACCACCACTTTTTGTCCGGCAGCTACGTTTGGAGCGCCGCAGACGATATTCAGGGGTGCTTCTCCGTCGCCAACATCAACCTTGGTGACAGAGAGCTTATCTGCATTGGGATGTGGACCGCATTCAAGCACTTCGCCAACCACAAGTCCTTTGAGACCTCCCGGTATGGCGGAAAATTCTTTCACTCCCTCGACTTCGAGCCCGATTGAAGTCAGTATTTCGGACATTCGATCTACAGAGTGGTCGGTATTCAGGTATTGTTTCAGCCAGTTGTATGAAATATTCATTGGAGAAAAGTTCTTAATTCAAGGCGCAAAGATAGCTTTAGAAACCAGAATGGAGAACTCAGAGCCGCTAATTTCAGCCATAGACCTTGAGTAAATGGCGTTTCAAACCACTAATCCTCACTAGACTCCTAAAAAAGCCTTCAATGCATCACTTCTGAACCACGAGTTTCAGATTGGCCGATTGGCCACCCGAATCCCGGATACTAATAAAGTAAATTCCCGAATCGAGATTTTCTGTACTGAAGGTTTGAGTCGGGCTTCCCTGAATGTGGCGATCTACATTTTTGCCTGTGAGATCGTACACACTGATTTCTGCTTTGGAAAAACCGGCCTCCGGGAAGCTGAGCGTGTAGGAATCGCCGGCGGGATTTGGGAACAGTTCCGGTTTGAAAGCGGCCTGGTCAATCTCCTCCACATTTACCGGTTCTCTGGCCGGCAGATCGGTGGCGAAAATCTCCAGTCCACCGCGCTGGTTCGCTACCACCACTTCCAAAAGTCCATTCGCGTTTAAATCCTCTAAAACTGCCTGAGAAAATGACCCTACATTGATCTCTCCAAAAAACTCTGTTTCAGCGTCCTGGACATGGCCGGGAGCGGGATTGATATCCCGGTACATTTTAAGTTTTCCGTCCAGTCCTCCAACAAGCATGATAAGCCCCTCATAGGATTCGTAAAAGGAGGGTGCGCTAAAGCCGCGAAATTGATTTCCCGGTATCGTCAATATGCCAGCGAGACAGGGATTGTTGGGGGCTTCAAATTCATCGGAGGCAAACTCCGGGTTTCCGGGTGTACCGATGTTTTGGAAGTAATTGACATTTCCACAGCGCATATTATCGACATTGTTGGCATTCTGTTCTCCGACAATTAAATCCGGGAGTCCGTCACCATTGAGGTCTGCCACGGCGGGGCGGGCAAATTGCCCCACATCGATATCCATCCAGGGATACTCCCATGTGTTCACTTGTATGGGTTCTCCCGGACCATTTACATTTTCACCAAAAAACAGTCTGCCCCGGTTGTCACCCACGATAACATCTTTGGCGCCATTGCCGGTCATGTCGTAAAACACAGGTGCAAAAGCTCTGGCACTGGATGTAAATTGATTCATACCAAAAAGATCAGTATCCTCAAGCCGGAACTCAGGTTCTTCCGCTGTTCCGACATTTCTGTACCAATACAGTGAAGCATCTCTTTCCTGCGGACTGACATAAAGGCCCATTGTCCCCACTACCAGGTCCAGTAAACCATCACCATCCACATCGACCACGGCCACGTGTGAGCGGGACCCAACATCGATCATATCGCCCACGAGAAAATCTTTTTGCTGGAGTTCAAAGACGTATTGATCTCCTGTGCCCACATTTTGATAGAACCAGGCCACGTCTTTGGTTTCTCCAAAACCCTCTGCCCCATTTGGGGAAACAACAAGGTCATTGCGCCCATCACCGGTTACATCTACAATGAATGGAGCGACAAAGGATGGCAGATCAACCGGAACATCGTAGGGTGGATAATTGATTTCCACATCCACCATAAAGGCATTATTGTTGGTTCCCCCGTTTCGGAGGAAGGCGATTTCATCAGTGGCCAGATCACCTATCAGTGCGTCGTAAACTCCGTTGCCCTGTTCGTCAAAAAGTGCTATGGTAGATCCGGCGTGGCGGGGTTCTGCTGAGCCTTCAAAATTCCAGGAGGCGCAGCGATTGGGATCGTCACTTAAGAATATCTCGCCGGAAAAATCCTCCTCAAAAAATTTCCCCCAGCAGTGGTCTTCGAGTCTAAAAATAAACTCGTGGGGCTCACGGCCCTCTTCCACGGCTCTATTTCTGTAGTATTGAACCGTTCCTCCTGCCGGGCTGAAAACTACTACATCCAAATCGCCGTCACCATCCACGTCTATAATATCAGGAATGTCTATACTCAACACATTTATATTTGCCAATCCACCACCGTCTCTGAAAGCGAGAACATTTAAAAAAGGTTGATCGAGTTCGAGAAACTCAAAACTCAAAGTGCCATCCTCCACAACTCCCGTATAAACCTGTATTCCCGGCACACCCGGAATTTGTGAATAGGTAAAGATGTCGGGGATACCATTGTTGTTGTAGTCCCGCAGCAGCATGAAGTTTCTCATTTCGGGAAAAATGGATGAGAGTTCGTGGTCGTAGTGGTATTCTGGTTCTCCATCCTGACCTTTGTTTACAAAAACCAGCACTTTGGCTCCGTCCCTGTCAAAGATTACCAACTCATTTTTTCCATCCCTGTTGATGTCACCATTGGAAAACTGCGGATTGTTGAGTCCGCCGGCGAAGGGGTTCTTCAACTCCTTTCCATCGATTGTCACCGGGAAGGTAATCTGCTCAAAAGCCTGGCCATTCAAAGATAATGTAGCAAAAACAAGGGCGGCTGTAGTCAATAGTAATTTTGTCATCATAATGCGGTATTTAAAAAAGTTCCTATCTTAACCCCAGAATAAAAGGGGATGAAAGCATGGCTCAAATTTACAAAATATGCGCAGTAATTGCACTAATCGCAATCCTAATTCCAATTGCACCACAATCACTTCACAGTGAAACGGAAAAAGAGGCTGTGGAATTCCAGATTGAGGAGAAAATAACTGTCAAAACAGATCAGAACAGGAAGAATCTATTTCTGGTAAGCGATCATACGGATGAGATGCCCATTGTTTTGGAAATCAATGGCGAGACCGACACCTTTTTGATGATCAATGGGATGGCTCCATTGAATTTAGATTTGAGGCGGAAGGGTGAGTTGTTTTTCTTTATGGAACCCGGCCATTATACCAGTCTGCAGATATACCATTTATCACTGGATTCGGAGGGCCTGGTGCGTTTGCGAAAGATACCGCTTTGGCTGAGTTTGTTTCCCCCTTTGCTGGCGATTGGACTTGCGTTGGTATTCAGGGAGGTGATCATATCCCTCTCCCTTGGAATACTATCCGGTGCTTTTATCGCATCAGGCATGTACTTCGATTCGATATTGACCGCCTTTTTGAGGACGATGGACACCTATATTCTCGGAGCACTTAACGACCCCTACCATCTTTCTATCATACTTCTCTCCCTGCTAATTGGGAGTACCGTGGCCATTATTTCCAACAACGGAGGTATGCAGGGAGTGATCAATAAAATAGTGCCGTATGCGAAGACCCGGAGAAGCACCAAGCTCACGGGATATTTCATGGGTTTGCTGTTGTTTTTTGACGACTATGCCAACACCCTGATTGTGGGAAGCACCATGCGCAAACTCACCGATGCTTATAAAATATCCAGGGAAAAACTCGCCTATATTGTCGATAGCACCGCCGCCCCGATAGCTGCGGTTGCACTGATTACCACCTGGGTCGGTGCCGAGTTGAGTTACATTCAATCGGGTATTATCCACATAGATATCGAATTGGGGCAGTCCGTTTACGCGATTTTCCTGGCATCCCTGAAGTATTCCTTTTACCCTTTTATGACCCTTTTGTTTGTCTTTATGATACTGTGGACAGGGAGAGATTACGGGCCCATGTTCAAGGCTGAGACAAAGGCACTTACAGCAGAAGAGAAAAGCGATGCCGATGAAGAAGACCAAAAGCTGGAGGAGGATGAACTCGAGCCAAAAAAAGGTATTCCCCACCGCTGGTACAATGCGGCTGTACCCATCCTAACACTCATTTTAACCGCTGTGATCGGTCTGTACTACACCGGGTTGCAGGGGCTTCATGCAGATATGGTTGGGGACGGAGTCATAGACAGTCTTTTTTCGCGAGAAGCAGCCTGGGAAGCGGCCGCCATTACTTTGGGAGAGGAGGCGGGCTTTTTACAAAAACTGGGGCTGGTGATAGGATACTCGGATCCCTTTGCTTCATTACTTTGGGCCTCTGCTCTTGCAGTAACTGTAGCACTTTTGATGACCTTTTATCAAAACCTGATGGGTGTTTTTGAAGGTATGGAGTCATTTGGCAGGGGAATGAAGAGCATGCTTCCTGCGGTGATTATACTTGCGCTGGCCTGGGGTTTGGCTTTGATTACCCAGGATTTGGGAACAGCGGATTATCTGGCAGGCTTGCTACAGGGTAACATAAGTCCTTATTTGATACCGCCTTTGGTATTTTTGATTGCAGCTTTTACGGCCTTCAGTACCGGTTCTTCGTGGAGTACCATGGCCATTTTGTATCCGATTGCCATACCTGCCACTTACGCTGTCTGCACGGCGGCGGGTATTGACACGGAGCTCACTGTTGAAATTATGCTGAATGTGATATCTGTCGTACTCGCTGCATCCGTTCTAGGGGATCATTGTTCTCCGCTGTCGGATACAACCATCTTGAGTTCTCTCGCTTCCGGCTGCGATCACATCGAACATGTGAGGACGCAGTTGCCCTATGCATTGAGCGTGGGAATTTTTGCTCTGGCAGCCTCCTTTTTATCGACCTTCCTGGGCGGGGGATGGATGGTTTCACTTATTCTCTTCGGGATTGGTGGGGTTGTATTTTGGATGGTGATCAACCGGATTGGTGCCCGTGCAGAATTGGATCCAAAAGTGCAGGAGGAGAAATAAAACGGGCCTGGTTTGAATCAAATCAGTCGTGGTATCCTACATTAAAAAAGTCCGGACACTTTTGCCCGGACTTTTGATAACCAATAAACCAATCTCATGAAAAAATAAATGAGAATATAAAAAGACGTAAATCTTTAATCGACATTGTCGTGGAGGTAGCTGTTTCTCCTCTTCGACAAAGGATCGTCTTCATCGTCTGTGATGCTCATTCGGGATAATTCAGAGTCGCCTGAATTCTTCAATTCTTCCAACTTAATTTTCCTTCTGAGGTAAGCGGGTTCACTTTCCAATTCATTAATTACCTCTTTGGTCAATTCGCCCGGAGTACTTTCCAAATTTTCTTCTCTTCTGCGCTCCACTTCTTCTTTTGTAGCAGCAAGTATTTTCTCCTGTTCAGGATCTTTCTCCTCCTCAGCTTCATCGTGGTTATTTTCAATATCAAATTCCACTTCATTTGCTGTTTTGGTTTCGTCCCTGAGAATAATAGTAGGAGTTTCAATCTCATTTTCTTCGGACGTATAATCCTCTTCGGAAATACCTACCGGGCTTGTCTTCCTGGTCATCTTTTGAATTACACTCTCACGCTTTCCGGATTTGGAGTTTTCATCAAAACCCGTTGCAATCAGTGTAACAGACACCTTTTCTCCCAGAGATTTGTCCACACAATTACCCCAGATGAGGTTGGATTCCTCGCCTGCTTCTTCCTGGATGTATTCAGTGATTTCAAAAATCTCATCCATGGTTATTTCTTTTTCGCCGGAGGTGACATTGAGCAGTATTTGCTCTGCCCCCCGTATGTCACTGTCTTCCAAAAGCGGGCTGTTAAGAGCGAGATCGATGGCTTTTCTGGCCCGGTTTTCACCCTCTGCCACAGCAGCACCCATGATGGCTACTCCACTGTTCCGCATGACCGTATTCACATCCTCAAAATCGACATTCACCAGACCCGGTACGGTAATGATTTCAGCAATACCTTTTGCGGCCGTGGTAAGTATATCGTCGGCGTTGGCAAAGGCTCTTGACAACTCGAGGTTGCCGTAAATTTCGCGCAATTTGTTATTGGAAATTACGATTAGTGCATCCACATTGTCCTTGAGTTTATCGATGCCTTTAGCGGCATGGGAGCATCGGATACGACCCTCGAATTTAAAGGGTATGGTGACAATTCCCACGGTGAGAATGCCGAGTTCCTGCGCTGCTTTGGCGATTACCGGAGCGGCACCGGTGCCTGTACCACCACCCATTCCTGCTGTAATAAAGAGCATTTTTGTATTGTGCATGAGGAATGACTTGACCTCGTCAATTGATTCCATGCATGCCTGTTCACCCACTTGAGGCTTTGAGCCGGCACCTCTCCCCTCGGTCAGTCCGGGCCCCAATTGAATTTTCACCGGGACTTTGCTGATTTCCATGGCCTGGGAATCCGTATTGCAAATGGCGAAATCCACACCTACGATCCCCTGGTTGTACATTTGGTTTACGGCATTGCTGCCACCGCCTCCCACACCAATAACTTTGATGATGGAGCGCTCTTCTTTAGGAAAGTCAAAATTGAGTGACATATCTGATTGTATTTTTTGTCGTAAAGAAATTTCAATGGTTGTACTGAATTATACTCTTACAGGTCTCTGTCTGCTGTGGGCGCAAAAATTTCGTTGGCTTTATCCAGGAATTTATCGAAAAAACCTCCTTTCCCCTTAGCCTCACGCTTTTTCTTGTCACCGGAATTAGCCGACCCCTCATTGGATTGTTCCGGCTGTTGTTCCTCGAATGGAGCAGACGGTAATTTTTCGTTCTTTTCAATGGAGTGTATGAGTAGTCCCACTGCAGTTGAGTAGATGGGGTTTGCCACCATTTTGGGATATCCGTGAGCCAGTTTTTCAATGGGAAGACCGATTCTTGTGGAAAGTCCCAGGTGAAAACTGGTCAATTCCTTGAGGTGCTTGAGATTGGCTCCTCCTCCGGTCAGTACAACACCGGCGATCAATCTGTTGTGGTAGCCGGATTGATTGAGTTCGTAATAAACCAGGTCAAATATCTCTTCCATTCTGGCTTGAATAATCTTGGAGATATTCCTCTGGGACAATTCCTTTGCCTCTCTTCCTTTGATTCCCGGAATGGTGATGATTTGGTCTCCATTGGTTTGTTCAGCGAGAGCGGAGCCAAATTTGGTCTTGAGCTTTTCGGCCTGATCGTTCATAACCACACACCCCTCTTTTATGTCGCGAGTGATTGCGCTTCCGCCAAATGGTATCACACCAGTATGTCGGATGACATTTTCATGAATTACAGTGAGATCCGTGGTTCCACCTCCGATGTCCACGACTGCTACTCCGGCTTCCATTTCATCTTCACTGAGTACGGCTTTCCCGGACGCTATGGGTTCGAGCACAATTTCTGATACGCGCAAACCCGCTTTTTCCACACAGCGCTTGATGTTGTTGTAAGCCGTATGCTGGCCGGTGACGATGTGGAAGTTGGCCTCCAATCTCACACCTGACATACCCTTGGGGGCAAGGATGCCCGGTTCATTATCCACTGTGTAATCCTGGGGAATAACATGAATGATCTTTTCACCCGGACTCAGCACAATTTTGTGCATATCTTTCTCGAGCTTTTTGATATCATCCTCTCCGATTTCAATATCGCTATTTTCCCTGGTCAGCACCCCGCTGTGCTGAATGCTCCTGATATGCTGACCGGCAATTCCTACGACAACTTCTTCGGCCCTGGCTTTACTTTTGCGCTCCACCTGAGCAATGGCTTTTCTAATGGCATTGACAGTTTTGTCGATATTTGAAACCATACCCCTGAGCACACCGGTAGATTCAACCGTACTCACGGCCAGGATTTCAACCCTGTCGTATTCATCCATTCGACCCGCGAGGGCCACCACTTTGGTAGTGCCAATATCCAGGGCAAACACCACATCTTTTTTGTATTGCTTCGAACTTTTCATATCAGATTTTTTCATTCGTCCAAAAAAATTAATCAAGGGCTGGAGGTCTCAGCTCTCCGAGCCACTATCTGGCCTTCGTATTTCAAGCTTATATTTTCGTATACATTCCATCCAACCTGGGCAATTACCTGCTCGTAAAAAGCTTCCAGGTTTTCGAGTTTCTCTTCCATATTATCCAGTTGGCCGAGCTCTATTTTTTCTTTACCCAGCGATGGTATCATCTTGTAATCTCCAAGGGCTGTTACCATCACCTGATCGATGAGTACTGAGAGAAAATCACTTTCTTTCAATTGACTGCCAAGCCTGCCCAGGTCTTTCAATCTTGCTAAATCATCCTCTTTATCGGTAGTCGCAGCGGGAACACGCCCTCTAACAACCGGCAGCCGGAGTGTAGCCTGATCGGTCATTGGCATAATTGCCCCACTCCCATCGATAAAATAAGAGCTCCCTCGATTGGGTAAAACCCTGGCTACCGGATACCGGGGTTCACAGTGCACCCGCACCCTACCCGATTTACCGACATACACCACTGCACTTTCAATGTAAGGGTGATCAGACAGCATATCTGCAATGTGACGCACCGGAAAGTCCCTTACAGAATACCTGTGCACAGAGTCCGTCAGGTGGCTGTGAATAAAGTCAGCCAGCATTTCCTCGCTCAGGAGGTGCAATTTTTCTTCTGTGGTTTCAATCCTGATCTCCAGGCCATTGAGCTGAAGGTCCTTTTGAAAATGAACAGCGGAGACCAGCAGCCAGCCGAGGCATACCCAGGCGAGCAGGGCGGCAAAACCGACTCCAATTCTCCTTATGGCGCTGTTATTAAATTTCATTGTCTTCCTTTTTTTTGATCATCTTCAACAATTCCTCAGCAATTCTCCGGGCTGAATCCGGTTTGCCCTCGCGGGCGATATTTTCTGAAAGGACTTTGAGTTTTTGCTCGTCGCCCAGTAATTTCAACACTTTGGTTATCAGGCTCCCTGCTGCCTCCTCATCTCGAACCATTTCGGCGGCCTGTTTAGATTCCAGGTATGCCGCGTTGGCTGTTTGATGGTCTTCCGCAACATTTGGAGAGGGAACCAGAACCGCAGGTTTTCCAACCAATGCCAGCTCTGAAATAGTCAGCGCGCCGGCTCTGCAGACGACCAAATCTGCGAGAGCGTAGGCGAATTCCATTTTGTCTATAAACTGCATTGCCCGAACGTTGGGCAGTTTAGCAGTTTCAGACTCCAGGAACCCGGCCCCGGTTTTACCGGTTTGCCAGATCACGAGCAGATCTTCTCTCTGAGCCAGCAAATCGGTTGCCTCTTTCATCGCCAGGTTTAAGGTTCTGGCTCCCAGGCTTCCTCCAAATACAAGGAGCGTTTTCTTATAATGACCCCAATCGAAAAAGCGCTTAGCTTCTTCCTTACTATCTGATATTGACCTTATATCCTTTCTCACGGGGTTGCCGGTTACAATCAGTTTTTCGGGGGCGAAGTGTTTCTCCATTCCCTCGTAGGCCACAAAAATCTTCTTTGCCCTACCGGCCAACAATTTGTTTGTCATGCCGGGGTGGTTGTTCTGCTCCATAATGGCTGTTGGGATATTCATCCACTGAGCCATTTTGAGGGAGGGCGCGCTGGCATAACCACCGGAGCCCAAAACCACATCGGGGCTGAATTCCTTCAGAAGTTTTCTGACCTTCCAAAAACTGCTTATCAAATCCAGGGGAACGCGGAGGTTTTTCAATGTCAATCTCCTTTGAATTCCCCTTATTGGCAAACCCACAATTGGGTAACCCGCTTTCGGGATTTTTTCCATTTCCATTTTTCCCAGTGCTCCGACAAATCTGATCTCCATATCAGGGACCAGGGATTTTAGCTCGTCGGCCACTGCAATGGCGGGGAAAATGTGCCCGCCCGTGCCACCGCCGCTAATCAGTATTTTCATAGGCAATTTCAGTCTTGTGTAATTTCCCGTGATTTTTGTTATCCTCCACATGTCTGCTGACACTCAGGATAATCCCGATGGAAATACAAGCAAATAAAACCGAAGTACCCCCCATACTAATGAGCGGAAGTGTGAGCCCTGTAACCGGCAGAAGATCCACCGACACGGCCATATTTAACAATGCCTGTAAAGTCAGGCTGATACTCAATCCTATGGCAACGATCGCTCCGAAAGCCTTCGGGCTGTTGGTCACCAGGCCTATGCATCTGAAGAACAAAAACATAAAGGCTCCCAAAACTGCAAAGCCGCCGATCAATCCGTACTCCTCTACTATAATTGCATAAATGAAGTCGGCATAAGGCGAGGGCAGGAAATTCCGCTGAATGCTGTTTCCCGGACCCAATCCGGTCCAGCCGCCTTCAGCAATGGCAATTTTCGCCTGGTCTATTTGGTAATTGTCACCGGTGCCGTACAAAAAGCCGGATATTCTGTTGGCCCAGGTTTCTGCCCTTACGAATTCGGGGAAATAGGCTCCCCAGAATACCAGCATAAGGGCAATGACCACTCCAATTGCGATCATGGATGCCAACAACTTTAAGTTGACCTGCCCGATAAACATCATGGTAAAGCAGGTGACAAACAACATGGCTGCCGTTGACAAGTCGGCCGGTGCTATTAGCGCACACACCACCATCACCGGAAATAAAATAGGCATGAA
>SKLY01000169.1 GCA_007121335.1 Saprospiraceae bacterium
GAGTGTTTTGCCACTTACAGTCCGGCTGTTGCATCTGCTACTGACAATTGTGGTATTGATGAAGTGAGTAACGATGCACCTTCGACCTTCTCTGTTGGAGAAACGACAGTAACTCACACAGCCACCGATGTCAATGGCAATGCGGCTACTTGCGAACAAACGGTTACAGTGGAAGACAATGAAGCTCCTGCTATCACCTGTCCGTCAGATGTGACCATTGATACGGATGCAGGAGAGTGTTTTGCGACCTATAGCCCGGCTGTTGCATCTGCTACGGATAACTGCGGAATTGATGAAGTGAGTAACGATGCATCCGCGACATTCTCTGTTGGTGAAACTACGGTAACTCATACAGCCACCGATGTCAATGGCAATACGGCTACTTGCGAGCAAACGGTTACAGTGGAAGACAATGAAGCTCCGGTTATCACCTGTCCGTCAGATGTGACGGTGGAAGTTCCGGTCGCTTCAGGCGAAGGTTTTGTTTCACTGCCGGAAGCCACGGCTGAAGACAACTGCTCAGTGGAGTCTATAGACAATGATTACAATGGCGGAGCCGATGCCAGTGGGACTTATTCCCTGGGAACCACCGAGGTTGTCTTTACGGCCACGGATGCATCCGGGAATATAGCAGTATGTACAACGATTGTGGTTGTAGTGCCGGATGACCTTGACCTGCTTGAAATATCGGGTAACATCTCCACTATATTTGGAATAGATATCGAAAATGTCTCCGTGGTGATGAGCGGTGGTGACAGTGATAGTACGGGAACCGATGGTGATGGGAACTATACACTTCAGGTGATTGAAGGTAGCAGTGTAGTGGTTACTCCTGAAAAGGATGACGACTGGTTAGATGGAGTGAGTACCCTGGATTTATTGATGATTCAACGCCACATTCTACAGATAGAGATCTTTGATTCTCCCTACCTGCACATTGCAGCCGATGCGAATGCGGATGGCGTTATTTCGACCTTTGACAATGTGTTGCTATCCAATCTGATAGTTCAAAACTTTGCCTCGATTGCGGGCAACACATCCTGGAATTTCGTGGATGCCGATTATGATTTTAATAATCCGAACAATCCGCTCAATGAAAACTGGCCATCGACCATAACCCTTAGCAATGTTACTGAGGATTTGATGGATGTGGACTTTGTCGCTGTGAAAACCGGTGACGTAACCGGAGATGCGGGAGAAAGCGGCACCAGGATGGTTTATGGGGAAATACCTGTCAATAGCGACTGGGTGAAAATTGACGATCATACCTTTGAATGGGTACTCGGACCTGCAACCTCACAAACTCTGACGGGATATCAAATGGAGTTTGAAGTGGATTCCCGCATTGTGGAAAATGTGGAAATTGACCTGACTACCTCATCTCTAATCAATAAATCTGACTACAATTACTCGATAGATTCAGAAAATGGACTGATTAGAGTGAATTGGTGGAATGGCGAGGGTCAGGAGCTGACTCCTAAAGACGAGTTCTTCCGCCTGGTATTCAGTGCAAATGATCCCAATGTCGAGCCTGAAGATTTGGCAGTACTCATGGATCGTGGCTCCCTCTGGTTCAGTGAAATCTACGACGAGAATTTGGATATATTCCGAATTGACCTGACTGAAACTGAGCATGTCTCTTCAGATGCCTGGACCTTGTTCCAAAACGAACCCAATCCATTCAGCGACCAAACGATGATACGATTTGAAGTGCCAGTAGATGGGGAATTGGTTCTTGAGATTATGGATGGAAATGGTCGCCTGCTGAGGTCTTACGACATTGAAGCAGCGAGAGGAATGAATCAAAAGGTATTGGATGCAAGTGAATTGCCAAGCGGTGTGCTCTACTATCGACTTATTTCTGATGAGTGGAGCGGTACCAGAAAGATGATAAGAGTAGAGTAATTTTAATTTTGTTATTGGACAGTTTTTTAGCCGGGGTTGGAAACAGCTCCGGCTTTTTTGATGGTGATGGATAAATTGAGTTGCCCTTGCCAATCGTAGTGGAGAATTTTCAGTTGAAGATTCACTTGACTCATGGTTTCTCCAATTGACTTTCCTGGATGAATATAAGCTACAGCACCAATTTTTTTCGCAAAAAAATGGTCGCCTTCAACTGGGAACAAAGGTGTTTTACCCAAAAAATAGCTTATAACACTCTGAATGTCAACTTATGACTGATTTTTTATACTATTTGCAGAAATAGTTATATCGACTGTGGGCATGTCTATCTGATATTTGCATTGAAAGATTTTTACTAACCAGAAAAACTACACAGACATGCAAAGATTTTTATTAACTGTTTTGATGATTTCGTTGATACCACTTGTTGGTTTGGCTCAAATCACCCTGGACCATGAAGACTTTACAATGGAGCCCGAATATGTGGATGCACGGGTTTTTGTTTTCTCAGACCCTCCTATACCTGTGCCTGATCATGGAGAGGACATGGTATATGATTATTCAGAGCTATTTTCCACCGTTATTGATTCCACCTTTTACCATGAGGCCACGGATGAAAACTTTGAGTCTGCCACGCGATTTTTTGTGGGATCCCCTGCATTGGGGCCCATTTCCCTGCAGAGCGAATATTATAAGGGAGTAAATGAATCTGGTATGTTCCGGGCGGGTAGCTATTTGTTGCCAGAAAGAGAATCTTTGGGTCCTTTAACCGGAAATCCCGAGGACAGTATTATTTTCCCTGGTAGTTATTCAATCTTTGAGGAGCCGGATTACTTCATAAAATTTCCGGCGACATACGGGGACGAGTGGAGTTCTGAAAACAGCTATATTACAGATGCATTTGTTACCGCTTCTGCTTTTTTTCTGAATAATGCGGAAGTAACCAATCAGCAGTCATTTGCCAGAGAGGGATCTGTTGTAGGCTGGGGAGAGTTAATTCTCCCCGGAAAGGACGACACTGATGTGAGTTTCGAAGTCTTGCTCATTAGAGACAGGATGGATATTATCGATTCAACATTCCTGGAGGGTGAACCTGCGCCCCCACAGCTCTTGTCAGCTTTTAATCTAAGTCAGGGGCGGGAGACTTTTTTGTATCGCTATAACTTTTATGCCGCAGGATTTAGCACGCCACTTTTGCAAATAACTATGGATTTCGAATGGGAAGAAGCCCATTTTGCCACCTTTAAATCCGGTCTCGTATTGAGCAACACAGAAGATATAGCAACCAACAAAGTTGATGCTAACGCATTTCCTAATCCGGTAGGCCAATCTGACAGAGTGGTCTTTCAAACGGCTGAACCTATGACCGATCCGGTATTGACGGTTTTTGATAATTCGGGTAGAATCCTTTTCTCAGGGTCTCCTGATATTCAGAGGGAAGATACTTTTAGCTGGGAACCAAATAATATGCCCGGTGCCGGAATGCTATACTATCAACTCAAAGATCGAAACAGTGCCAATTATACCTCTGGAAAGTTATTGATAAAATAATGGGCAACTGTTTGTGGCGATTTTAATCTGCGCAATTTAAAGGGTTGAGTCTTTATCAACCCTGAAAAAAGGCGGGTTAATGATTTTATAATTGGTATGTACTTCATCCGGGGCCTGCAAAAAGTGGAGGTCCCGGATGTTTTTTCCACCTACTACCGCCGAAAGTGATTCTTGTAACTTTCACCCCCCCTCTCTTTGCCTAATTTCCGATGGAAAAGCTGTATTTGAA
This sequence comes from Saprospiraceae bacterium, assembly GCA_007121335.1. GTDB lineage: Bacteria > Bacteroidota > Bacteroidia > Chitinophagales > Saprospiraceae > PWJY01. The sequence goes on from SKLY01000169.1 coordinate 3,683, forward strand.
CACTGCTTTTTGCAGGGGTTCCTACCTGGTCACGGCTTCCCAAATTGGGTTTTCTAATCAATTGTGTACTTTTGTGGATGGGATCATTATTAAATCCCTGTAAAAAAGTACATAGGCTAATTATGATCACTGGGTTGGTTAGATTCTTTATGCTGAGTCTTTGGTTGACAATTGTACCCTGGGGTGTGGTTGTCAGTCAGGAGGAGGTGATTTATATTGACGATCAGTTCAGGAATTTCAAATCTTTGGAAAACCGCCTTTGGGTCCTTCCAGACCCGACAGCTACCTTTACACCTGATGATTTTATTGAAAGCGATTTTGAACAGTTTTATGAGGACGCACACTCCGGTCTGAGTGAATACGATTATCCGATCCACATTTGGCATTTTGGCGTGCTAAAGAATAAAACGGATAGGAGAATGGATTTTCTTCTGGAATCCTGTTTTTGTGCAGATTCATTGATCATCTATGAAATTACAGAGGGAAAGGTAAGCGGGGAATCTGTTTCAGGTATGGAAGTACCACCCAGTCAAAAACCCTATCCCTATTTCGGGAATTTTACTTCCATATCGATAGAACCTCAGCAACAAAAAAAAATCCTGATCAGGTCCTTTTACGACACCCAAATGCCAAAGGGCAACATTTCGTATTCGGGACTTTGGAAACCAGGTAGGCTATTGAAAATAGTACAAAATGAATACCTGGCAAATACTTTTTATGCCGGCATTATGATTGTGTTCTCAGTACTGGGCCTGGTCGCTTTCATGCTCTTCAGAGAGCGGGTTTTTGTTTTCTTTTCCCTGATGTCCATCGCCTTTATGCTGCACTTTGTCCAGATGTCAAAGGTTTTGCCTTCCCTAATCCACTTCAAAACCTATGATGCCTATTATAATTTTCACACCTTTACTATCGGCTTGATGTTGGTTGTAACCTTCTTATTCGTGAGTTCGTACATTAGGTTGCGAAAGCAAATGCCGGCCTATTATTATTTCTATGGCCTGTTGACCGTGCTATTATCTACCCTTTGGTTTACTCCGAGATATGCTTTCGAAGTCTTCATTAGTGTTCGGACGCATAATTTATTGCTCATCCTTTGGCTGGTTGTTTCTCTGGTGCCTGCAATTTACTTATCTTTCCGGGGACTTAAACAGGCCAGATACCTGCTCTTTGCATCACTTTTTATGGTGTTGGCTTTTTTATTTTATATTCTGGGTCTGGCTAATGTGATTCCGAGTGGACCATTTCAGTCTTATATTGTATTAATTGGCACCACCTGCTTCTTTACACTGCTCATCTTTGGGTTGTTTCAAAAAGTCAATCAAATCATTCGAGAAAAACAGGAACTGTCCAATGTAAGCCGCTTGAAATCACGCTTTTTTGCCAATATTTCTCACGAGTTTCGTACACCCCTGACGCTCATAATGGGACCTACAGGGCAATTACTTGAAAGGGAACAGGATCCCGAAAAAAAGAAGCTGCTCAATACCTCAATGAAGTACGCACACAAAATGCTCAATATGGTAAATGACCTTTTGGAACTGTCCAGATCAGAGGCCAACAACGCCAGTCTCCGCGTTTCCAAAGGTGATTTTTACCACTTTTCCAAAGGCATTGTGCTCTCCTTTGAAACCCTGGCAGAAACACGCAATATTAGTTTGTCTTACAACTCTACCGCTGAAAACCCGGAGCTGTGGTTTGATGCTGAAAAAATGGAGGCCGTTCTGACCAACCTCATCTCCAATGCTTTTAAATTCACCGAGCCTGGTGGCGATATCTCTGTAAAACTCTCCGATACTCCTAAAAAGGTCGTTTTGGAAGTTGCTGATACCGGAATAGGAATCCCCGCTGAAAAACTGGACC
>SKLY01000154.1 GCA_007121335.1 Saprospiraceae bacterium
CCAATCCCGAAAATTTTCCCGATATCAACTACGAGTGGAGCCCCCAGGATGGTTCCATACAGGACGATATCACCAATCAAAATATATCCATAGAAGCCAGTGTCCCTCAATACTACATAAGGACCAATATGAACAACGCCTGTGAATCGGTGGACAGCATTTTCATAGATGTGGTGGAACCCGAACTCCCAATTACTCCGTCAGATACGGTGATTTGCGCCAATGAACCGGTCCAGATAGAAATTGACCCCACCGATCTTACAGACATTGAATGGTCTCCGGCTGAGGGTTTGAGTTGTACGGATTGTCCAAACCCCATCGCAATTACCGGTGAGACCACTACCTACACAGTTGAGGCCACCAAGGAGGAGTGTTGCCCGGTCAGTGCTTCAGTGACCATCAATGTAATTTATCCACCTATTCCGATTGAAGACTTGATTGCCTGCCCCGGAGAACCCATACAGATACTGGTCGATTCAGAGGGTTTTAGTGATCCGTCATGGAGTGGACCGGTGGATATGCTGAGTTGCACCGATTGCTTTGAACCCTTTGCCACAGTCAATACCACCACCAGCTTTCAATTGACCGCCTTCGATGAGGAGGGATGTGAATCGAGGGGCAATGTGGAAATCGATGTCTTTTCTCCGCCTGACCAACTCGAAATTGAAGCATCTCCCGGAAATGAAATCCCTATCGGAACCGTCGGTGAGTTCGAATTGCTCTCATTCCCTACAGTACCTGTGGATGATATTGTTTGGCTTTACAATGGCGAAGTGGTTGCAGAGGGTGTGCGAACAGTCCAGATAGAAATTGTAGAAGAAGATGCCAATAATGTAATCACTGCGGTGTTATTGGATGAAAATGGCTGTGAGCGGATAGTTAACATAAATATTTCTGGCATTGAACCCGTATTTGAGGTTCCCAATGTATTTACCCCTGGAGGTCAACAAGAGGTCAACCAGTACTTCCGACCTGTGGTTACTAATGCCGAGTTATTCGACGGCTCTTTTATCTCTGATTTCAAAATATGGAATAGATGGGGGCAACTCGTATACAACAACAACGACAATGATACCGGCTGGGACGGAAGACAAAACGGTTCCAGGGCTCCATCCGATGTGTATGTTTACGTGATCGAAATCCGCCTGCCCAACGGAGATACCAGAACGCTGAAAGGAGATGTAACACTGTTGAGGTAAGAATCCAAGAATCTGGAAAACCTCCGCAATACTCTTGCTCAATTTACCCTGTTCGGTGAATGCCTACCCCTCTTCTAAATTCCAATCAAAAGGTTTGGAAAAATAGTTCGACTTTGGAATATTGATAAATTTCCTGTGACTCCAACCACTATATGCGATTCCATAGTGTAGCTTATTTCATTTACAAAATAGACCTGGATCGTGGCCCTAAAAGCTCTCCGTTGGGTAAAAGAGCTATTTTTGAGGGGAAAAAGCAAAGGAATTACAATCCGGCGCAATCATTAAATCCCCGGACGCTCTGCGACATACAGTTCATGAGTTGAGCGCCGCTGTGCCAGTCCTGATACTCAAAAAGCCCATCGGCGACAGCAGTTTCGAGGCAAGACTGGTGATTTCGAATAAATTGTTCATAGCATTCTTTTAACCGCTCCTGCCCTTCCGATACAGCGATTTGCTCTAATCGGGAGTTTTTATCTCCGAGAATATGATCGATTACCCGGCCCACGCCATCAGTACTTCTCAAATTGGTTCCAATTTTTTCTGCAATGTTTTCAAAGGTCATTTGAAGTGCTCTACACTGACTTCTGAAGGCCCTTACAGAACCGTATTTGTTCGCTGCCCATGCGCGAAAATCAGAATCGGTATAATCTCCTCTAGTGGCAGTTTCTGCGAGATGAGAATTAATGTTCATCAAAAAGTCGCTCAGCATTTCAAAGGCTTCAGTTTCACCGGGACTTTGAAATTCCACTACCTTTTCAGCAGTATTCACAGTCTCAGAAGCAGTGACAATAAGAGGAGTAACGAGCAGCACAACAATCAGCAGTGGCTTTAATCTTAACAATGCTTGTGGTTTCATAATAAAGTTATTAAAGGAGCTAATATAAGGCTTTTTTTTGCAATCGAAGGTTGCGGTAACCGGCTGACTCTTCTGTAATCAGTTTTCTAAACCAATTTTTGGCCGCTCTGAAATTTATTTGTCTCCAGTCAATTCCACATCAATTTACACCTGAGACAATACCGGTTTCCGTCACATCTTCATATTCTCGCTCACCCTCTTTTATTTTCACAATGCGGTTAATCGGAGGGTTTTCAAAAACCTCCATGCCTCCCGGTTTTGGCCAGTGAACAACAATTTTCTCGATCTCTCTGGCATTACCGAGACCCGACTCTACCCTAAGTGGCCCGGAACCAAAAGTACCACCGGTGTTTACCCTTTTGAAAAAAGTCTTTTCCTTTCCCTCCTCATCCAGGGTGTGAATGGCAACACGAGTTCCAATTGCGGACCGGTTGGCCTTTACTCCCTCCATTATCAGGTGAATCCAACTGTTGTCATTTCCCGGATTTCTAAATAGCAGATTGTAAGCCACGTCGCCCTCGTAAGCACCTCCCTGCACAGCGTAAATATCCTGCTGTCCATTGTTGTCAAAGTCAGCGAAAGCGATCCCGTGCCCCTTTTGTATGTGACCAAAACCCCAGTGTGTTATCTCTTCAAAATGCCTTCCATCGACATTGACAAACATTCGATTGGGCACAATGGACCTTAAATCAGGCGCCCCGGCACCGGAGTAAAAATCCGGAAAACCGCTGTTGTTCAGGTCTCCATAATTGCAGCCCATGGTAAAAAGGGCTATTTTCAATCCCGCTTTCTCCGTGTAATCCTCAAATTTTTCATTGCCCAAATTCCTGTACAATCGAAGGGTCTCAGCATTTGGAGCTTCGCCCCTCAGGCCTTTGACAAATTCACTTCCCAGGTCAGTTATCATGCTCGTTGTATAGTCAAAAACCAGTAAATCTTCATAGCCGTCATTGTCGAAGTCAAAAAAGAAGGCAGGAAAACTGTGAATGGGTTGCTGAACACCGGCGATTTGCGCGATCTCTTCAAATTTCCACTCCCTGTAATGGCTTCCTCCCCTGTTTGCAAAAAGAAGGTTCGGAGCGCCCAATAGCGAAATGTACAAATCGGGCAGTCCATTGTTGTTGATATCACCCCAAACCACACTCTTGGTAAATCCGGAGACGTCGAGACCGCTTTGGGCGGCCACATTGGTAAATGTTCCATCTCCGTTGTTTCTGTACAATTCATTAGAGTAACTGACTCCTGAACCTGGCAAAGTCTCATTCCCTATATACAGATCCAGGTATCCATCACCGTCAAAATCGGCCCAGGCTGCCGTTTGAGTGGGTTTAAAACTCAACAGACCGGCTTCTTTGGTTACATCGGTAAACGTTCCGTCTCCGTTGTTTCTCAATAGAGAATTGGGATGGTTGCCTCCTGGATTCAACCAGCCACCTCTTAGGATAAAAATATCGGGGAATCCGCTGTTGTTGTAATCCGCGTGGATTACATTCAGACCCGAAACAATACCCTTCAAACCCGCGGATTCCGTAACATCAGTAAAGCTTCCATCTCCGTTGTTGAAAAATAGCCGGCATTGATCCCGGAGCCCGTAACTGGTCATAAAGATGTCGTGGTAACCGTTGCCACTAAAATCATCAACTGCCACTCCACCGGACAAACCCAGAATATTCAAGCCCAATTCACTGGCTACATCTCTGAATAAAAAACCTTCATCAGAACCAGGCGGCATCAATTCGACCAGCCACTCTTCAGGAACCTGATGAGGATACTTTCCCAGCGCCATATAGGAGACATTGAGCAACCACTTGCTGTTAAAATCGTCGGGAAAGTGATCCAAAATCCTTTCGTAAATCCGTGTAGCATTTTCAGCACCCGTTCTGGCCCTGTGAAAACCCTCGGGTTGAAGTGGCACAATACAAGAATAAGAAGTGGGATTATCCACACAATTTTGCAATTCCCCCATTCTCAAGTAGGCGATCGCAAGCATATCGTAAAAAGGTTTTGTACTCTCGTTGATTCCAAGCCCCTGATTTTCCAGGCTTTGGATCAGTGTCTCAAATTATTGAATAGCTGTAACCACTCTACCACCGTTGAGGAGCTCTTGAGAATATTGGAAATACAGCATGGTCTGCTCACCTGGATTGTTGCTCGCCTCCATCTCCTGTTTGTATATCTCCGCCAATGCCAAATTCATGTGGTAATTCTGGGTGGGATCTGAATGCTCTGCAATTGAGTCAAGGAGATAAACCATGTACTCAGTGCCATCAATTCTATCCTCCACTTTCTCAGAATCAGGAGAACACGCCACGAAAACCATCAACAATAAGACCAATCCACAGGCTTTAATACTATTTGTCTGCATAGGAAAATTCCGGTTAGTCACTTTTGAATCTTTCAAAACCCATATATTTACAGTTCGAAACTGTTACAAATATAATTATTTTTTCGAAAGTCTTAACACCGCTGCATTTGGGATAAAAGCTCGATAAAAAACTTGTGGAGGTGTCATTCACGGCAATACTATACCGTTGAATTGCCGGTATTTTTTACAAAAAAATCCATTTATGAAATTTGATGAGATTCAGTTCAAAGGGAAAAAGGCACTTGTAAGAGCAGACCTTAATGTCCCAATAAAAAACGGCGAAATTGCCGACAACACAAGGATAACGGCTTGCCTTCCCACGGTTGAAAAAATACTCCAAAACGGTGGGGCTGTCATTTTGATGAGTCACCTTGGACGGCCCCAAAAAAAGCGCAAGGAAGACGGGAGCATAGACAGGGAGCAATTTACCCTTAGACCCGTGGCCGAAGAGATAGCAAAATTGACCGGTAAAGAGGTTGCGTTGGCTGAAGATGTGGCCGGTGAAGACAGTCAGAAAAAGGCTGCTAACCTAAAAGCCGGCTCCATCCTAGTAATTGAAAATACGCGTTTTGAAGAGGGAGAATCGGCAGGAGATGAAGCTCTCGCCAAAAGAATGGCTGACATGGCTGACATATATATAAATGATGCATTTGGAACCGCCCACAGGGAACACGCCTCTACGGCCACTGTAGCCAGGTTTTTCTCTCGCGAAAACAAGGCATTTGGTCTGCTTATGGACCGGGAACTCCGGGAGGCATCCAGGGTCAGTTCAGATCCCAAAAGGCCCTATACTGTAATCCTCGGTGGCGCCAAAGTGTCCGACAAGATTCAACTGATAGAAAACCTGCTGCCCCGGGCCAACAACCTGCTCATCGGCGGCGGAATGGCCTACACCTTCCTCAAAGCAAAGGGCGGCCGAATAGGAAAATCCATATTAGAAGAAGACCAGATCCCACTGGTGAAACGCATCATGGAGAAGGCAAAAGAATCCGGAGTGAACATTCACTTACCAATTGATGTAACAGCCGCATCCGAATTCTCTGAGAATGCTCAGGTCAAGACCCTTCCTGC
>SKLY01000053.1 GCA_007121335.1 Saprospiraceae bacterium
ACCGGGTTTTATATCAGGGCATTGTTGGAGGGCCTCGACCCCATTCCAAATGTTCCAAAACATGTTTACAATGAACTAAATAAGAAACTGGAAAGTGAAGGCCTCGAGTCTCTCGTGGAAAAGCTTCTGGAAGTTGATCCCGGCCGGGCAAAAGAAATTGACCTTCAAAATCCACGGCGTGTGATCCGCTCTCTGGGTGTTTGGGAATCAACTGGAAAGCCATTCAGTGCTTTTAAAAGAGATCGCCCTAAGGAATTACCCTGGAAGGTGGAGAAAATACTGCTGCTACCCGACAGGAATGCGCTTTATACAAAGATTGATAAAAGAGTTGATGAAATGCTGGATGCCGGCCTGGAGGAAGAAACCCGGCATCTGCATGAAAATGGGTTGTTGGGAAAAATTGACACTGTTGGTTATTCCGAGTGGTTGGATTATTTCAAGGGTGCAATAGACCAGAAGACCTGCGTTGAGTTGATAAAGAGAAATACCCGAAGGTATGCCAAAAGGCAATATACGTGGTTTAGGAAGTTAAGTGGCTGGAGGCGCGAGTTTCATGGGGCGCAATGAGTCATCATCTATCCATGTGGCATCTATGGTTTCTAAAATCCTAAAAGAAAACATTTGAAAACGTAAATTTTACTTATCTTTCGGCTATGGAAAAGAAGTACTACAGGCCTGATAAAGCCCCTCGCAACATCAACCCCTTCACCGATTTTGGCTTCAAAAAGCTGTTCGGAGAGGAAGCCAACAAAGATATTCTCCTGCAGTTCCTAAATGATATTTTAGAGAATGACGTAGGACGGATTGTTGATCTTGAATATTCGAAGAACGAGCACCTCGGCCCCACTGAGTACGATCGCAATGTGGTCTTTGATATCTTTTGCAGAACGGAAAGCGGAAAGAGGATAATCATCGAGATGCAGAAATTCTATCAGGCATTCTTCAAAGAGCGATCTCTTTACTACAGCACTTTTGCCATTCAGGAGCAGGCCGTAAAAGGCGATTGGGATTATAGTTTGTATCCGGTTTATTGTATCTCACTTCTGGACTTTAAACTAAAGGATGAGAACATAAATCCAGATGAATATCTGCACAAGGTTAAACTATTGGAAACCAAAAGCGGAAAGGTTTTCAATGACAAGCTTAACTTTGTTTACGTGGAAATACCCAAGTTCAACAAAAATCTCGATGAATTGGAAACCAATGTTGACAAATGGATGTATTTATTAACGAGATTAGAGTACCTTGAAAGACTTCCAGTAACTCTTCAATCAAAAATATTTGATAAAGTCATGGGAATAGCAGAATTGCTCAAGTTGGAAAAGACAGACCGGAAGGCCTACGAAGAAAGCCTGAAAAAGCACCGGGACCTCAAAAACGCCATGGATTCGCAAAAGAAAATAGGGTTTGAAGAAGGCATTAAAAAAACGGCAGTTCGTCTTTTTAAGAAAAAAATGGATGTACAATTTATATCCGAAGTGACCGGCCTTAGCGAGGATGAACTACAGGAACTTTTTCGAAAAGAGGGTTTGGTCTGATGCACCACCTCAAAGTATAACATCAATCTCCTTTTTGGCAATGGGGTGTAACACGGTGCCGGTTACATTGGCTTTTGCCTCTACCCGATAGATGGATTTAACATTTTTGGCGAATTTGGCCACCGAGGATACGGCTTTGGTAAGGAGGTTTTTCTGTTCGAACTGGTCCATTTGGCTCTTAAATACCCTGAACGGCAATTCGAATTCAACGGATTGGGGAACTTCAGCTTCGATAGCGATTTTTTGTCTGAGGGAGATGCTGCCCAGTTGGTATTCGTCAATCAGTTTTTCCTTACCTCTGCCCCGGCGGTAGCGCTCCACAAAAGATATCTCAACTTCCGTGACTTCCACATCGCTCATACTGTAAAAATGCAGGGTGCCGGAGAGCTTACCGGCATCAGCCCGGATCTCATGGGGCAATTCGAGGTCGAGTTTCACCCCTTCCACGCCCAACCACTTTTTGAATCTCTTAAACATCTTCGCGGTATTGCTTTATCACAAAATAATGGTCGAAAATCCGGTCAAATGAAGTTTTTCACCCAGCTTTCACCAAGTGGCTTTATCCACTGTTCCCGGAATGGTCCCAGCTTGTTGATCGTATTGTCGAATATCGGGCTGTCCTCGTCAATAGTATCTTCCTCCATAGCGCTTTTCAGAGCGGAAAGTTGCAGGGTGTCGATTTCACCCTCCCGGTCTATAAATCCGATTTTCAAGCGGTCGAAAAGGTCCAGGGAGTAACGATTATCGACTTCCTGTACAAACTTTACAGAAGAATCCATCGAGCAACCACTGGGGCTGACGATTGCGGCATTGGCACTTAACACCAAAAATCTGTTGAACAGCAATCCGCCATAACCGGAAACGGTATTTCCGTGACTGACCCACTGCCTGACAAACTGTGAAGTTGCACGGTTGATGTCGTTGGCTTCCATTTCCGAAAGTGGTCTGGATGCCAGGTATATCCACACCGGCGATTCAGGATGAAAATTGGCCAGCGGCAATTCTCGTATTTGACTACTGTAGTTTTCCGTGCCGATGGCTGTATTGTCCTTTAACATATTCGGATGGTTTTTCTATCTAACGCCCTTTAAGGCAGAAAGGTTATGCGGAGTGGGATGTCCTTCCTTTCATTCTCACCTACCAGTTGTTGTTTTTTACAATTAACTCCGTAAGGTCGTACACCATAACGTCCTCCTGCTTGTCTTTTTCCTTGAGGCCATCGGACAGCATGGTAATGCAAAAGGGGCAATTGGCGAGAATGATGTTGGGGTCTTCGCCCAGTGCCTCCTCTACCCTTTCGGTATTCACTCTTTTGTCTCCGGGCTCGTCTTCCTTAAACATCTGCGCCCCGCCGGCACCGCAACAAAGACCATTGGCGCGGGATCGCTTGAGTTCTTTAAAGTCCATGTTGAGGGAGTCTATGACCTTTCGCGGGGCTTCGTATTCATTATTGACCCTCCCGAGATAACAAGAATCGTGGTAAGTGATTTTGGTATCCTTGTCACCGGGCGCCACCTTTATGCGCCCCTCCTCGATGAGCTTCCGCAACAACTGGGTGTGATGCAGAACCTCGTAATTTCCGCCCAGCTCCGGGTATTCGTTTTTGATGGTATTGAAACAATGTGGACAGGCCGTTACGATTTTCTCTACTTCGTAGGCATTCAGGGTTTGGATATTTTGCAGAGCGAGCATTTGGAATACGAATTCGTTTCCTGCTCTTCTTGCCGGGTCTCCCGTACAGCTCTCTTCCGTTCCAAGTATTCCGAAAGATACTCCGGCATTGTGCAGCACTTTGCAAAAGGCGCGGGTGATTTTTTGGGCGCGAGCATCAAAACTTCCGGCGCAACCCACCCAAAAGAGTATTTCCGGGGTTTTCCCCTCGGCGGCCAATTCAGCCATGGTTTTTACAAACAATTTTTTTTCAGACATATATCAAATAATGATTTTGAATGATTCAATCCAGGTCTTCTTTCCACTTGTCGCGTTCGTCACTCATCTGCCAGGGAGATGCGTTGTTCTCAAGGCTTGTAAACATGGGCATCCAGTCCGAGGGGCCCGACGAAAGCGTCAGTATTTCATATCTGCGCATTTTCAGTATGGGTTCCATGGGATCGATGAGGATCGGACACGCCTCAACACAGGCATTGCAGGTGGTACAGGCGTGTAACTCCTCGGAACTTATGTAGTCAAAAAGCGATCTTCCGTCGTCAAAATTCTCCGGTGTCAGTTTTTCGTCCTCCTCTCTTTTGTCTTCTCTAATGTATTTTTTGTCACCGGATTTTAGTTTGGCAGATACTTCCTCCGCTCTGTCGCGGATGTCCATGACAATTTTCCGGGGGGACAGCTTTTTTCCGGTGATACTGGCCGGGCAGGCGGCCGTGCATCGACCACATTCAGTGCAGGAAAAAGCCCCGAGCAGGTTGATGCGGTCCATGTCAAAAATATCTTTGGCCCCGAATTCCGGGATGTCTTCCATGTCGCCGGCAGGCTCTTCTGCTTCACCGATTCCCATCATGGATTTTACCTCGTTCATTATTTCGGGCATATTTTCCATTCTGCCCCTCGGGCGCAATTTTGCAAACCAGGTGTTGGGGAAGGCGAAAAAGATGTGCAGGTGCTTTGAATAAGGCAGGTAAACGATAAAACCAAACACGGCCAGTATGTGAATCCACCAGCCCGCTTTTTCTATAAAAATAAGCGTGGACTGGTCGAATCCGCCAAATAAAAGGGGCCCCATAACTGAGCTGACCACCAGTGCACCGGTATCGGGATAACCGGCCACTCCCATTTGCTGCAATACTATATCTGCACCGTTGTAAGAGAATATACCGACCAACAGGACCAATTCTGCAAGGAGAATGATGTTGGCATCGAGTTTGGGCCACCGCGTCATTTCAGCTTTGTTGAATCGCGGAATGGTCAGGAGGTTTCGGCGGTAGAGAAACACCAGGGTGGCGACAAAAGCCAGAACCGATAGTATTTCGATGAAACTTACCACAAACGTATAGAATCCGCCCAGTGGCTCGGCCAAAATTCGGTGTGAACCCGCTACCCCATCTATGATGATTTCAATCAGCTTGATCTGGGTTATGAGAAAAGCTACGTAGATGAAGAGGTGAAAAATGGCGGGCAGAAAGTTTTTGAACATCTTTTTCTGACCGAAAGCTACCAGGAATAAATTTTTAAACCGGCTGGATACAGGCCCCTCCAGGTCAACCTTTTTGGCCAACAGAATGGTATTGATGATCTCGCGGTACTTGAAGAATGCGAAACCAAAGGTCAATGCCAAAATGATGATAAATACTATTTGTCCCACTTCCATAGGCGGTGCGTTGTCGTTTTGCGGGCTAATATAGAGCCATTCCGTGAAATCTGCACACATATGCGCAAAATTCTTAACTTTACCCTGTGTTTAGAATGATTCTGAAATACTGAAAATTGGGTGATTCGGACAATGTCCTGCCCTTTTGTGAAAAATAGTAAGCCGAATGAAAATACTCGACCATGAGGCCGTTGCTCAAAAGATCAAACGGCTGGCCTACCAAATTGCTGAACAAAACCACGGAGGCGAACCGCTATATTTGCTTGGTATCAACAACAACGGAAAGCGGTTTGCCGGTCTGCTGGAAAGGGAGATTAAAAACACCAATACCATTTCCATTATTCCCGGCCATATTCGCCTCAACCCCGCAGCACCAGCTGATTCCTCAGTGGAGATTGACTTATCGCTGGAGGAACTCAATGGCAAGCCCATCTTAATTATTGACGATGTGGCCAATACGGGCAGGACTCTCTTCTACGCCTGTTCTGTGCTTATGAAATGTCTGCCGGGCAAGGTGCAGGTGGGCGT
>SKLY01000259.1 GCA_007121335.1 Saprospiraceae bacterium
AATCAACAAATAGCCTGCCCCTCCATCAAAGTTTTTGGGACAGGCTTTTATGAATTTGGCGTTGTGAAAATTTGGTTTCTCACCGTTAAAAAAGTTGTCAGTGTCTGAAGGTCATAGGAATTCGACAAAATGATTCAGGGAATCCCCAACAATTTATGTGTTTGAATACTCAGTTTCCAGCGGGGATTTTTTTTGCAGAAATCCAGGCAAAGGGCGGTGTTTTTCTTCAATTCCGGGCCGTCCATCGGCTGGAGGTAAAAGTGGTTGAAATCCCAGGATTCAAAATCTCCGGGATGCAGCTTGTTTTGAGGGTGAACCAATTTTAGCTCGTGGCCCGTTTTCTGGACGATGTCAGTGCCGGCTTTCGGACTGACACATATCCAGTCAATGCCAGGAGGCACTTCAATGGTGCCGTTGGTCTCCACGGCAATTTCAAAGTTTCGGTCGTGCAGTTCTTTAATGAGTGCGGGGTCAATTTGCAACATGGGTTCACCGCCGGTGCAGACTATGAATTTAGCGGGGTCGTTCGCATCGGGCCAAAGTCCTGCTACCAGGTCGGCCAGTTCTGCTGCCACGTATTTTCCACCATTTTCTCCATCCGTACCCCAAAAATCCGTATCGCAAAATTGGCAAATTGCTTTGTGTCTGTCTTTTTCAAGACCGGACCAGAGATTGCAACCTGAGAATCTCAGAAATACAGCAGGGCGGCCACTGTGGTGCCCCTCGCCCTGAATGGTGTAAAACGCCTCTTTAACAGCGTAGGTCTTTTTGACGGATTTTGCAGTACTCATGGCAATTGAACGCCGGGCAGTCTTCATTGTTTTTTGCATCACCAACTCGAGGTGTTCATAAATTCGAGATTGAAATACTTCAGGCCAAAAACCTGGCTCAGGTACTTGTGGGTGAGCAATCCCTTGTAAATGTAAACCCCGTGTCGCAGGCCTTTGTCAGAGGAAAAGAGGTTTTCCAGTGAATGGGTTTCACCTGTTTTCAATAAAATAGGCGTCAGGATATTGCTTATGGCAATGGAGGCCGTTCGCGGGATATTGGAGGCGATATTGGGTACGCAGTAGTGGATGACTCCGTATTTTTCAAAAACCGGTTTCTCGTGGCTGGTCACCCTTGAGGTTTCAATGCATCCCCCCTGGTCTATGCTCACGTCGATAATAACTGCACCCTTTTTCATATTGGCTACCATGTCCTCAGTGACAACCACCGGCGAGCGCCCCGTTTTGGAGTGAATGGCTCCGATCACTACATCGGCGGTGGAAATCTCCTTTTGGAGGTGGACGGGATTTAAGGCCGAGGTGTGAAGTTGCTTACCGGTCCTTCTCTGGATTCTGACCAGTTTGTAAATGTTGTTGTCAAAAACACGAACCTCAGCACCCAGTCCGGTAGCAGCGCGGGTAGCGTATTCGCCGACCACTCCCGCTCCGAGGATAATCACCCTGGCCGGTGGAACCCCGGAAACTCCGCCCAACAAGACCCCGTTGCCTCCCGCTTTGTGGGTCAGGAGTTCGGCAGCGGTTAGTACCGCATTCAGGCCGGCCATTTCGCTCATCATACCTACAATGGGGAATGAGCCATCACTGTCCATGAGGTATTCCATGGCGATGGCGATAACTTTTTTGTCGATCAGCGTGGTGATATACTCCTTGTCAATGAGGGGGATTTGCAGTGGACTGAAGATGATCTGTTGGGCGTGCAGCAATTCCAGTTCGTCTTTGGTGCAGGGGGCCACTTTCACCAGAAAACGCGCTTTAAAAACCTCCTTCTTGTCCGCGCAAATCTCCGCACCGGCTTCGGCGTAGTCCCTGTCCGAAAAATTGGAGCTCAACCCTGCATTTTTCTCCACCAAAACACGGTGTCCATTTGCCACAAGTGCCGATACGGCAGAGGGAACCAGTGCCACTCTGTTTTCCTGCATAATCTGTTCGCGGGGCACCCCGATAAACAGTTTTTGTTCCGGGTGTACGACTTCCAGTGTCTCGGGCTGGGTTTGAAAAGTGCCACCCGGTTGGAGCTGAGTTCCTTGGGGATTCTTGGGATCGACTGCCATTTTTCTCTATTTAAGTCGCGCTAGAAAAAATTACAAGATACGGATTTTTCTGATACCACCCTCAATGGTGGTGATCTTTATGGTTTTGTGAGTCGTCTGAAGGAATGGTTCTGCCAGCTTCGGCCACTCGATAAAAACCCAGTAGTCGTGCTCCAGTGATTCGGCTATACCGGCCTGGATGAGTTCGTCTTCGTCTTTCAGCCGGTAGAGATCCATGTGAAAAACCTCTCTGCCATTGCCATCCAGGTAGATGTTGTGCAGCGAAAAAGTCGGGCTGCTGACCGCTTCGGTAACACCGAGTTTGGCACAAAGGGCTTTTACGAGGGTGGTTTTGCCTGCACCGAGATCTCCGTAAATTGACACCGGACCGGGGTTCCCCAGTTCATTGAGTATGTCCCCGGCGATTTTATCGAGCTCTTCCACATCCTTTACCCTGAATTCTGCCTCCATTGCGTCATTACTTTTTTCTGGAGCTGATTCGCGACGCCCTTTATTCTCCACTGAATAGAGCACCACCCACAGCAGTTCCGCAAATTTAGTGATTCCGTAAAAATTGGTCATTTGCAGGTGATCTGATGGGTTGGGGTGGCTGGTGATATTTTTTAAAAAATGGGTGGAAGGATATATGTGTAATTCACTCAGACACTGCGAAATTTCAACTCTTTGAGAATAAATCCGCAGATGATCCAACCCCTTGTTTTTGAGGGTGAATAAATGCGAAAAATCGGGGTGCAGGACCAATAAAATTTTCGTACCTTTGCACATCTTTTAAACAGAGGAAAAAGAAATGAGCGAAACAAATATCCCCCCCTCCTATGAGGCCAGTAATATACAGGCCCTCGAAGGACTCGAAGCAGTGCGAATGCGCCCCGGTATGTACATTGGAAGTACAGACCTCAAGGGACTGCATCACCTGGTTTGGGAAGTAGTTGACAACTCCATAGATGAGCACCTCGCAGGACACTGCACCAGGATTGATATGATCATTCACAAGGACAACAGCATCACCGTGGTCGATGACGGTCGTGGTATCCCGGTGGGTGAGCACGAAAAACTGGGAAAATCTGCTCTCGAAGTGGTTATGACTGTCCTTCACGCGGGTGGTAAGTTCGACAAGGACACATACAAGGTATCCGGTGGATTGCACGGAGTCGGTGTTTCCTGTGTGAATGCCCTGTCCGATCTAATGCGCGCAGAAGTCCACCGGGAAGGCAAGAAATGGGTGCAGGAGTACCGACAGGGTGTTCCGGTGGAGCCCGTAAAGCAAGTGGGTGAAACCGATAAGCGTGGTACAGTAATTACCTTTCACCCTGACCCTGAGATTTTTCCGGAGATCGACTTCAAGTACGAAGCTCTGGCCAATCGTCTGAGGGAATTGTCTTTTCTCAACAAGGGCCTCGAATTGACCATAGTCGATGAAAGGCAAAAAAACGGTGAGGGCTACGTGTCCGATAGTTTTGTCTCCGAGGGAGGTCTCGCGGAATTTGTTCAGTATCTGGATGAGTCGCGAACGCCCCTGATTGAGAAGCCGATTTTTGTAGAGGGCAAGGAAGACAACGTGGAAGTGGAAGTTGCCATGCAGTACAACACAGGCTTCTCGGAGAATATCTACTCCTTTGTCAACAATATAACTACCCGCGAAGGCGGTACCCACGTCAACGGTTTTAAAATGGCAGTTAGTCGCCTTTTGAAAAAGTACGGCGAGGACAACAACCTGTTTAAAAAAGTAAAACCCTCGAGTGAAGATTTCAGAGAGGGACTCACAGCGGTGGTATCCGTCAAAGTTCCAGACCCTCAGTTTAAAGGACAGACCAAGGGGGAACTCGGTAACTCGGAGGTCACCGGTATCGTTAGTAGGACGGTGGGAGATATTCTGGGTCACTACCTGGAAGAAAATCCGAAGAGTGCCAAACAAATAGTGGAAAAAGTGGTGTTGGCTGCCACAGCGAGGCAAGCTGCGAGAAAAGCCCGCGAGATGGTTCAGCGCAAAAATGTATTGACCGGAACCGGATTGCCCGGCAAACTGGCAGATTGTGCTTCAAAAGATCCGCAGGAATGCGAGATTTACCTGGTGGAGGGTGACTCTGCAGGTGGTACTGCCAAGCAGGGGCGCGACAGACACTTCCAGGCCATTATGCCTCTGCGCGGAAAAATACTGAATGTCGAAAAAGCCCTCGAGCACAAAATCTACGAGAACGAAGAGATCAAAAATATTTTCACCGCCCTTGGTGTCTCCATCGAAGAGTCCAATGAAGGTGAGCGCGTACTCAATATCGACAAGCTCAGGTACCACAAGATTATCATCATGTGTGATGCGGATGTGGACGGTAGTCACATTGTCACGTTGATCCTCACTTTCTTCTTCCGTTTCATGAGGACGCTGGTGGAGCAGGGATATGTCTATATTGCCGCTCCGCCCCTCTACCTCGTAAAAAGGGGAAAGGAGTTCCAGTACTGCTGGACTGAGAAGGAGCGAAAAGAGGCCATAGCACGCCTATCCAAAGATGGAAAGGAAAGTTCGGTGAAATTGCAGCGCTACAAGGGTCTCGGTGAGATGAATGCTGAGCAGCTCTGGGAGACCACCATGGATCCCGATACCCGCTTTTTGAACCGCGTTTCCATTGAAGACGCCAAAGAAGCCGACCGCATTTTCTCTATGCTGATGGGTGACGAGGTGCCCCCACGTCGCGCTTTTATCGAGAAAAATGCCCGCTACGCCAATGTGGATGTGTAAGCCTGTTGATGGTCCATGGTTTTTGGCGAGAATTTAGGGGTTCTGAAAAAGGTAATGATTCTTAGGACATTCGATGCCCTGGATATTGGTTTCACGCGATGGTAACCATTAGAAATGTAAATGGCCCACCCCCCAATGCTTTGGGGGGGGGCAGGCGGAAATATCTGTAGATACACATGGCCGTGCGTATTTCACTTCCCATCAAATGCAAATCCTACAACCTGAGACCTGCAATGCCTTACGTCCGCTAATTGGTTCTATTTTTTCATTAGTGGGGTTTTTATAATCATTTCACCCCTACGGGGTTCGTGTTTTTCGATTGTGCATTTTTTATAATTATTTCATCCCTACGGGATTATCTTTATCGCCATGGTCTATTTAACCAGGACAAGAGGATTATCCTAAACATCAACACCCCCTAAATAATGATTTACTGCAGGCTGCATCAAGGTTTCGCCGCAAATAGCCATGAACCATTGGCCATCGACCATCAACCGCTCCGCAAACTCACCAATTCACAACTGAGAGCTCCATCGGCCATCGGCCAATAATCATCCGCCCGTTGGTTTCTCCCCCAAAGCGTCGCCTGCCCCCAAAGCTTTGGTGGGGGGGCAAAGCCGCAAAGAGAGGCGCAAAAGAACTCATTTTCCCAGAAAAAATCCTAAAAATCAACTATCCCTGTAATTAGATAAACTGCAGACTACATCAAGGTCACGGCCTCGCAAACAACTCACCAACTCACTGACTCACCAATTCACAACTGAGAGCTCCATCAACCAATAACCCATCAGGTCCACCACAGGGGAACAGAGATCACTGAGACCTAACTTCCTTGGAAATCAAGTCTAAAGAAAAAATCCGTGGAATCCATCTAATCCATTAAAATCCGTGATTCAGACAAAAAGGATTTAGTCAATTACGAATGACGAATTACGAATTACGAATTGGGGGTTCGGGCGAGAATTCTGAGGTTCTGGTAAGGGTAATTATTTTGGGTGATTCGTACTGTAGGATATTGGTTTCACCCCCAAAGCTTTGGGGCAGAGGCGCAAAGAAAGGTGCAAAGGGACTACATCAAGGTCACGGCCTCGCAAACAACTCACCAACTCACAGACTCACCAATTCACAACTGGGACAACCATCCGCCACCTCACCGTCTCCTTCCGCCCATTCTGGATCGAAATTGCTCCATCATTTCCTCTGAAATTTTTTCAAATTCCTCAGGTGTGACTTCGGTTCCTCCTGTTGGTGCCTGGATTCTCGAAGTGGGGACCTCTTCCTCCCGGACCTCGGTGGCGATGTAGATGCGTTCATTGTAATTGATGACAGCCATGAGAACAGCTCCGGGGAGGCCAAAATACTCATCCGGTCCCACCGGCACCGGGATTTCCGGAGTGTACCAGACCTCGATCATCGTACTGTCTTTTTCATCCATCCTCCAGGCGAGTTGGCAGACTCTTCCCGCGATCATTTCAGTGCGACCAGTTAAATTCCAGGGGTGCCTTTTTACCTCCGACTTTATGAGGTAGTCTTCGTTCAGTACGCCGCGTTTCACCGTGTAGATTCCATTTTGAATGTGTTGGTGATGGGTTTCCGAGGCTCCCATCCTGAACCAGCCCCTTCCCGTACCCGGCTCTTCCTCGTATTCTCTGAACAGCGACGCTTCCCGGTTGAACAGCAATTCGCGCTGAACATTCTGGAATTCCGGGATACTGGCCTTCATGCCCTCCATTTCTTCGGGCAACATCTGGTGGAGGTTAATCTTCACCTCGTAAATTATGGAGCCCTCAGTGATCTGGGCTGTGGTGGCGATAGCAAGTGCCATTACTGCACATAGCAGCGTTATTTTCTTCGTCATTGCTAGTGTTTTTTTATTGCATCATTCGGCTGAACATTCTAAACATGCCCCCACTTTGCGCATTGGGATTGGCGGCAACATTGATATTGTACCTGAATTCCAACATAAAAAAGCGACCGAGTGAGAGGGTTCTGTCTTCCTGTATGTAGTTCAGGTCAGCAGTCCTGTTAAAACCGATGTTTCTATCCAACAGATCTCGCCCGATGAGTTTGACCTGGATGCGATTGTCCTCCATAAAAAACCGGGAAATGGATGCATTCCAGATCGGAATGTCGTCGTCAAACAATCCGTCTTCGCTGCGGTATTGAGAGAGGTCTATACGGGTTTCGATCTGCCATTTGTTATCGGCAAAATTGGTCCTTAAATCGATATTGTGGGAGTAGGCCTGGAAGGATTGATTCAGACTCTCCTCTATTCTATATCGGGTTTGGGAATGGCTGATGCTTGTACCTGCAGAAACTGTCAACCAGTCGTTCAGTTCGTAATCCAGCCTGAGATTGGCACTCGGCACAAAAGTCCTGGTGGCACTTTCAATGCCATTGACAAAGGCATTGCCCCAGTTGTAGGTACTCCCGATCCTGAGATTTCCCCTCAATCCAAAATTCCCGAGGGGTCTTCCGTGGTTGACAAAAAGTGTTGCACTCCAATCATCTGAAACATTTTCGGGCTTGCGAATTCTTCTCAACTCTTCATCAAAGGTGATGGATTCGCGAATCCGGTTGTTGGTGTAGGACACATTTCCAAAGACAAAGAAGTTCCTGAAAGTCATCATGTTGAAGGTGGTGTACCGGAAATTGAGTCTGTGGGTGTACTGGGGTTCCAGGTCGGGATTTCCCTCGTAGAGATTCAGCGGATCAGAGTTATCAATAACGGGCTGAAGTTCGATTACGGAGGGTTCTCTCACCGACGTGCTGTAATTGGCATTCAGGTTTTTACCCCTGTGGAATTCGTGGTTGAAGGAGGCTCTGGGCAGGAAGTAGGAGAAATTACGGCTCACTTCATTGTTGGTGGCGGCCACTTCTCCCTCCAGTGTGGAATACTGAAAGTCTATTCCAAAGTTGATGTTGGAATTCCCATCTATAATCCTGTGTGAAAGGCCCATGCGGTGAAAGCTGAAATCGGCATCGTAGGCACTGGATAGGGCCGGGTCAATGACCGGATTTTCCTCGTCCGAAAGATCGATAACCTCCCGGACATTTCGACGCACATTGTTGCGATGTCTATACTGCAGAGTAGTAAAGTGATTTTCTGCTACGGGTTCAGTGAATTGCAGATCGGTGTTGTAGTTGTAGCTTTTGTTCTCCTGGTCTAAATTTTCTCTTATGTCTTCTGTAGAAATACCTTCATCGTCCACAAGAACCTGATTAAAGGCGTTTAGAAAACCCAGTTGTTCGTTTTTGCTATAACCGCCACCCAGGGTTGCTGCGAGTATCCGCCCGCGTTTTTCAAAACGGTGCCGGATAGTGGCGCTTCCGGTCCAGTCGATATTGGTTCCGTCGCCCTCGAATTCCTGTTCACTCAGGTTGCTGATCTTCTCCGCTGTGTTGGTATTGTCCACATCTGAGGTTCTGAATTCATCCCTGGTGGTGTAGTTGATGTCAGAATTGAAGCGCAGTGCAGTTCTTTCGGCCAGAGAATGCTCCCAGCGAAGATTGAGCCGGTGGTCATAATTTTTTGATTCGGTAACCACTTCTTCGGTCGTTCTCAGCACACGGTCACCGGGGAGGAAGTTGTCCCTGTTCATGACTCTTTCATTGGTCCTGTCGGCGAGACCAAAGAAATAGGATGCATTGATCTCGTTATCGCTGCCGTAGCGCTGAGAAAATTGCGCTCCACCGCTAACGGATGTCAAAAATCCGGGCTGGGTTCCCGTGTTTACAATGGATGGAGCAGAACCGCCAAAGCCGCGCATGCCGCCTCTTCCTCCACCTGCCATCATTTGCTGCATACCACCTGAAAACTGGAAGTAGTCCTGCCAGGAGAATCCCATTTCATTGATATTGTTGGTTCCCGCCAGAATCGCCATTTGTCTTTTATCATCGAACTGGTTGTAGCTCAATTTTCCATCAAAGCGGTCGTCCGTTCCGTATGCCCCACTCACATATCCAAATCCACCACCCCTTCGGTCCTCTTTTAGTTCCAGGTTGATGGTTTTTTCCCGTGTTCCGTCATCGATACCGGTAAATTCAGCTTCTTCCGATTTTTTGTCGTAAACCTGTACCCTTTCTACTGCATCGGCCTGCAGGTTTCTGGTGGCAATTCGCGCATCGCCTCCGAAAAACCGCCTGCCATCCACCAGCACGTTTTGTACATCTTCACCCATAGCACTGATGTTTCCATCTGCATCCACTTCTACACCTGGAAGTCTGCGAAGCAGGTCTTCAACTGTGGCATTTTGCGCCAGATTGAAAGCGCGGGCGTCATACACCACCGTATCGCGCTGTACGAGAATAGGGATGCGGGTGGCTGTAACCTCGACTCCTGCGGTGGCATCGGCAGGCGCCATGGTGATAAGTCCCAAATCGTAGTGGTCTTGAAGTGAAATGTGCTCTTCAAAGTCGCGCAGTCCCACAAAACCTATTCTTACCAGGTAGTCACCCCGATTGAGATTCGGAACCTCAAAACTCCCATCCTCATCCGAATAGCCGAATGCCTGCATGGTGGAATCCAGTGGGTTGAACAGTACAATGGAAGCCCATTCCAGTGGTTCTTCATCCTGATTTTGAAGTTCCCCTGTCAGTGAGAGCCTGTCCTGTGCATTGATTTCAAAAATCCCGCTAAGTCCGATTAGTAGAAAAGTGGTCAGTAGAAGTTTAGATAGATACATAATTTTAAATGTGTATGAAAGAATTCCCGTAATGAAACAGTAAACGCTTATTCAAATGTAGGATGGATTACTCAATTCACTACCTGCTTTTGGACGAGTACACCCTTTTTGACGACAAAAAACAACCAGGGTTTAATATAATTTGCTGAAAATTGTTTCAACTGGACTTTTTTTATGTAGTTGTGGACCGATCGAATTTTGGGAATTTACGCTTTTCAGAGAAGTACAGAACTGTTTCAATATGCTTTGGTTTTTTTCCAAAACTTTAAAGAAAAGGCCTGATTTATTAAGGAAATAGGGTAAAATGCTGTAATTTTTTTGAGGATGTGATAAAAGGCTGTATTTTTACACGAGAAGAAATATGGGGTCAATTACGCGCTCCAGGTTTAAATTTATGGAAAGGCTGCAGTTGCTGAATGTGTGCTGCGAGCTTATTTTCCTGTATGATTTATTCACGATAACAAAAAGCCAATCAATGAAAGCGTCAAATTTTTTTTCCAGAGTTGAGTCCCGGCTACTATCCGGTATTTTAGCCACGATGGTTTTCCTTGCCTCCCCAACGACAGCGGACTGTCAGCACAAATACGATTATGAGTGGTTGATCGGCTACAATGGTCAGGGATGGAACCTACCGGACTTTGCAGTCAATAAAATATCATTTCACAACTTTCCTCCCGATACCATAAGGACATCAATTGTCGGCAACGCCGGAAATGTGGCGACCTTTTCAATGGCGAATTCCGAGGGAGATTTGATACTTTTTTCCAACGGTTGTTCCCTGTTCGATCAGGATGGCAATGTAATCAGTGGAGGTGAGCAATTGGTTGAAGGGTTAATGTACAACAGACAATGTAATTTCCAGGTACATCAAAATGCCTACGGCAGTTGGATTCAGAGTTTGTTGGCACTCCCCATGGACAATGCCGACTCCCTGTTTTTTATAATAAATCACAGATTCGAGGATACAGAAGATACCAATTTTGAGGCGCCGGGTGATAGGGTTGCTTTTGATGTGCAGCTTATCAGAGTTGAGCAAACCGAAGACGGCAGTTATGAGGTTACGGACATGGAAATTTTGATCGATGAGCTGGTTGCTTTGGAAGGCATGGCTGCGGTCAGGGATAACCAACCCAATCATTGGTGGGTGATCGTTCCGCCGGCCCATCACAAAAACAACTACCGGGCCATGCGATTAGGGCCCGATGGTTTGGATACCATTGTTGAATTTGAAGCCGACTTTGATCCTGGAAATCGAATGGGAGGTCGCGGGCAATCAGCCGTCAGTCCAAATGGAGACCTGTTTGTAAGGTGGTCGCCGGAGGATACAGTAGGTACGTTTTTGCTGGATTTTGACCGGGAAACCGGTGAGTTGTCCAATTTGCGTCATTTGCCGCATCCTGAAAGCGATAATTTTGTACCTGGTGAGTCTTCCAGTGGAGGAGGAGCTGCCATCAGTCCGAATGGGAGATTTTTGTACATCAATACGCGAAACAACCTCTACCAGTACGACCTTGAGGCAAGTGATATAGCAGAATCAATAGTTCACATAGCTGAGTACGACGGGTATGTAGATGAAAGTTTCGGTACCGAAACCACCTTCTTTATACAACAATTGGGACCGGATTGTCGCATTTACATGAGTGCGACCAATTCTGTTTCTTACCTTCACGTAATTAATTTCCCCGATCTCAAGGGCGAGGCCTGTGACTTTCAACAGCACAGCATAAAATTGCCGGGCAGTAATACTTTTGCCCTTCCTTATCATCCCAACTACAGACTGAATACAGGCGCTCCCGTATGTGATTCCACGCTGACCAATATCTGGTTTGTGCCGGAGGATGTAAAGGGCCAGTTGCATCTTTTTCCCAATCCCGCACTCAATCAGGCCATGGTAGGATGGAGTGATTTAACTCCTGAAGTGATTGCTATGTACGATATGTCGGGCCGGAAAGTTTACAGCGGTGGCATTCAGCCCGGCTCACAGGACTACAAACTCGATCTGAGCGGACTTGCCACCGGTATATATGTGGTACAGTTGCGCGATAGACAGGGTAACTTTGCCGTGGAGAGATTGATAGTGATGGAGTGAGGTTTTCTCGAAAATTTGCCGGTTTTTGCCTGACTGTGGGAATAAAAGATTACTTTTGCCCGCCAATAGAAAACCAACACTTTTATACCATGAAACATGCCTGGCACGACCTTTCACCCGGAGACCGTTTGCCGAAATACGTGGACGCCATCATTGAGATTCCCAAAGGGAGCAAGGGGAAGTTTGAACTGGACAAAAAAACCGGTATGATAAAGTTGGACAGAGTGCTGTTTTCTGCAGTGCATTATCCGGCCAATTACGGCTTCATACCGAGGACTTATTGTGATGATAAAGACCCCATTGACATCCTCGTTTTTTCATCCATTGAAATACCGCCCCTCACCATGGTTTCTGCAAAAGTTATTGGCGTGATGCGCATGCAGGATCAGGGTGAAGCAGATGACAAAATTATCGCAGTGGCTGAAAACGATATGAGTGTCAATCACATCGATGATATACACCAACTCCCTCCTCACTCCATGAAGCAAATGCGGAGGTTTTTTGAAGACTATAAAAAACTGGAGTCAAAAGAGGTGGTAGTAGAGGATGTACTGCACAAAGAAAGGGCATGGGAGATACTCATGGATAGCCTGGTGTTGTATAGAAAACATTTTTAACATTTGGAACTTAGGGCGATCTTAAACCGTTGTGAATCATAGTAAGGCAGATAACAGAGCGGTTAAATAAATGTTAATGTCTCATGTTTGCAAGACGATTTTATACTGCCGCCCTATCTTAGCATTGTTTTTGATACGAATATTGTTCACTAAAATAATTTGTCTATAGCGGAATATCTACTTTTTAAAGATTGTATTGTTCACCAAAATGAATCGCGTCATGAATTTGACTCCGCTAAGTGACAAAGAACTTATTCAAAAGTATCTTGAAGGCAACGACTACGCCTTCGAAACTCTCCTTAATCGCCACAAGGAAAAAATATACACTTCCATTTACTTGTTTGTTAAAGACAGGGATTTGGCAGATGATATATTCCAGGAGGTGTTCATCAAAATTATTCGCACACTGAGACGTGGTAAATACAACCACGAGGGTAAATTCCTCCAGTGGGCTATGAGAATTTCCTACAACCTCTGTGTCGATCACTTCCGCCGCTCAAAGAGAAGAACCAAAGTCAGTCCGACTGAAACCTTTGATATCTTCGACGTACTTGAGTTGAAGGATGAGAATAAGGAAGAGGAGATGATGAAGAGCCAAACCCACCAGAAGGTTAGAAAGCTCGTTGATATGCTGCCCGCCGAACAGCGTGAAGTTGTCATCCTGAGGCATTATGCCGATATGAGCTTTAAGGAAATTGCCAACCTGACCAATGTGAGTATCAATACCGCTCTAGGTAGAATGCGCTATGCATTGATCAATATTCGCAAGATGATGGAGGAGAAAAATATCGTCCTTCAGTAAGCTCAATTTGAACACACCACATTGAGCGCCCGAAATGGCCGCTATTTGTTGGTTTTACTGAAGATTTTGTAACACAGTAGCTCATTGGAGGTGTTCCGGATTGAATCCGGTCATTTCCGTGTGTCAAAAAATAAATGGCCCGGAGCCTGGTGCTTCGGGCTTTTTTGTTTCACTCTATGGGTTTTAATATCGCCGGATAGGTCAGCAGGGAAGGTTTACGGCTCTGCTTGTTACAGGGAGTTGCAATATCCGGCAGTAACCAAAACACCCGGACCTTTGCACCGAATAAGAAAGTTTGATTGGTTTAGCATGATGCCAGGCCGATTAAGTTGATTAATCTTTTTACCCATCGATTAAATCACTTCATCAGAAAGGTGATTCCCGGCAATTTAGGATGGGTGAGGTGTGTATAAAATAAAGAAGCCGGCGAGTGGGAGAGCAGAGATTGGTTCTCTTGCCCATTCCGCAACTCGCCAGC
The DNA here is from genome assembly GCA_007121335.1 of Saprospiraceae bacterium. GTDB lineage: Bacteria > Bacteroidota > Bacteroidia > Chitinophagales > Saprospiraceae > PWJY01. The sequence goes on from SKLY01000259.1 coordinate 13,465, forward strand.
TTCGATTTAGGTCCGGTATTGTGGATTAGTTACCCTCCGGAAATTATTTTACGATCAATACCGGAAGGACCTTGTCACTTGCTATGAGCCGCTCGGTGACACTTCCCATCAAAAGGCTTTGATTGTCGGCCTTACCCTTGTTTCCCATAATTACCATATCTGCACTTTCGCTGAGTGCATGGTCGTAGATGAGTCTACCAATGTGCTGGTCCTGGTCAGGAACTAAAAACTCGAGATCGGCGTCAAAACCGAGCTTATTCTGGAGTTTCCTGTAGGATTTTTGATGGTTCTCCTTAAGGGATTTTTCAACGGCAACCCTTTCGCGGATGTAGGGAAAGTACCTTACTGCGGCTTTTAGCACAGTCATAGGCATTATTTCTGCCCCGGTTTTTTCCGACACTTCCATAGCCATTTGCATTACCTTTTCGGAGTATTTGGAGAAATCCAGTGCCACAGCGATTTTTTGGATATTGGGTCTGGAATTTTCCGGTATGAACATAAAGTTGGCATTGCACAAGCGAACCACTTTGCCTCCAAGGCTTCCGGATCCGGAATAATGGGCCTTTTTCCCCATAATTACCAGGTCAAATTTTTGGCCGTCTATGTAGTCCACCAATTTTCCTATGCTACCCCCGGATTCAATATGTACATCTATTGTATCCCTCGGTCCTCCAAACGCATCGTTGATATTTTGCTGGATTTCCTTTCTAAGGACCTCCTCTAGAGGTTCCCCCAGCTCGGGTATGACCTCTTGCAATTCAATCGAATAAGAATCGAGAGCGACGTAGTGAATGACCGTGAGATTACTGAAGTTGAAATTGTCGTCCAGTAATTTTATGTAATTGAGAAGCAGCTTGTCCATTTTGGACAAATCCGCAAACAATGCAATGTTATCTAACTTCTTCATGATTTGTCTTTTTTGTCAATTTTCTTAGAAATAACCTCGAACAACCTGTCTTCGTATTTTTTCTGATCCACATCTTTCTCCATCAACTTCTCTTTGGCGTATTCTTGCACCAAACCTTTTTGAAGAGAATAGCACATGACCAGGAGAATGATCAGAAATGGAAGCCCTGTGGTAATGGCTGCGGTTTGAAGTGCGGCCAGTCCACCACCGATCAGTAGTACAGCGGCTATGGCACCCTCAGCAGTTGCCCAAAAGATCCTTTGTGTGACCGGCCCGTCCAGTTTTCCACCGGCAGTAATACTGTCAATCACAAGTGATCCAGAGTCAGATGATGTTACAAAAAAGCTGGCCACCAGGATTATACCCACTATGGATCCTATCATACTCAGTGGGAATTCCTCCAGAAAGACGAAAAGGGCAGTGGAAACGTCATCAGTAATTGCTCCTGCAAGAGCATTTCCATCGTCCGCCTGCATGTCAAAAAATATTGCAGAACCTCCCATGGCGGTCAACCAGACAAAAGTCAGGAGGGTTGGGACCAACAGCACTCCAAAGATAAACTCTCTGATGGTGCGGCCGCGAGAAACCCTGGCGATAAACATTCCGACAAAGGGCGACCACGATATCCACCATGCCCAGTAAAAGATTGTCCAGCCACCTTGCCATCCGGTATCTCCGTAGGCCTCTGTCCAGAATGACAATGCCACTATATCGTTCATATAGTTGCCCGTGTTTTCAATCAGCGAACTGAGGAAAAAGAGTGTGGGACCCAATATGATTACAAAAATCAGCAACAGGGCTGCCAATCTGATATTCCACTCACTCAGTACTTTGACTCCTTTGTCAATTCCCAGCATAACAGAAATCGTTGCTGCCAGTGTAATAATGGCAAGTAACACTACTTCAAAAGTGGTGGTATGTTCAAACACAGGAAAAATGTAGGCGAGACCTGCTGCTACCTGACTTACACCCAGTCCCAGTGAAGTGGCCAGACCAAATGCAGTTGCCAATACAGCAAGTATGTCAATGACATCTCCCATCCATCCGTAAATTCGCTCACCAAGCAAAGGGTGAAACACGGATCTGATGGTCAATGGCATTTTTTTATTGAAAGCAAAAAATGCAAGTGAAAGGGCAACCACGGCATATATCGCCCAGGCGTGAAATCCCCAGTGTAAAAAGGATAAGGTCATGGCTTCCTGTGCCCCTGCCACTGTGTAGGCCTCACTATCCACAGGTGCTGCGTAGTGAAAAACCGGCTCTGCAACGCCCCAAAAAAGGAGACCAATTCCCATACCGGCGCTAAACAACATGGCGAACCAGGAGCTGGTTGTGAAATCGGGCTCCGCATCTTTGCCCCCCAGTCGAATTGAGCCGTATTTACTGAAGCCCAAATAAAAGCAGAAGACTATAAACAGGTTGACAGAGATCACAAAAAACCATCCTGTGGTGTCGGTAATAAAAGTTTGAATACTTGAAAAGACCTCTTCCATCGGGTCACCAACTACCAGCGTGACAATTATAAATGCAAGTATCAAGATGACAGATGGCCAGAATACAGGTCCGTGAATATGAAAGTATTTATTCTTCATAATATAAGTTGGTTGTTTGATTAAAAGTAGTAGCCGAGGTTGATGTTAAATCTTACGTTCCATCCCGGATCATCGTCCAGGGGATTGTCTTGAGTAACAGGCTCTCTGAAGTTCTCACCTCTTCCGGTGCCCAGAGCATTTCCTCCAAAGGCCTCAGTTAACCAGGGGTGGTTAGAACCCATCGCTACATCAAAGTAAGCAAAGATAGACCCCGCTGTCACCAATGCTCCCAGTACGTTTTGTTGAGAGACCTTAAACTCGGTTTCCTCGAAGTCCAGTTCGTTGAATTTTTGCATCAATGTGTAGTCGTTATAAACCTGAATGTTGCTGATAGGCCCCCATTCCACCGGGAAGTTGTACGACAAACCAATTGAGTACAAAGCCGCTTCTGCTGCGACATCATAGGTTCCAAAACCATAGGCTCCCATCTGAACATAGCTCAATTCATTGTCGGCATCATCTCTGACATCGTCAAAATTGTAGTAAATAGCCTGCGCCTTGAGACCCCAGTTGCCCCAGGTTCCTTCGTAATGGCCCGCAATGGCATATTGATTTCCGGTGTGCTCGGTCACCTGGTTGTACACCTGATGGGTTTGCAGTGAAATTCCAAGCTCTCCCGCTCCGATATTTCTGGCCGCTCGCAGATTGATTTGGTGTCGCTCTATGTTGGTGTTGCCATCTGCTGTTGGTACCACATCGTAAGAGTAGCGAGCTGCAGAAAAAGGACCAAAGCCTGCCTCTGAAGTACCTCGTGGTTCTGCGTGCAAAAAGTAAGCGAGATTGAGCGTCCAGTCATCGGACTCTCTTGTGTAGTTGAATCCCATCTGATGGTCATCCTCAAGACCAACGTAGTATGGCAATTGAAACCACCAACTGTGAGATGCGTAGGTGAGCAAACCAAATGGGACCTGTACGATTCCCATCTGAAGGTTATTTTGATGATCAAAGCGGTAACCAATCCAACCGTATTTTATAAAATGGGTGTTGAAAGTCGGATAAAACCGGTACTCAAAAGACAATTGAAGTCCCTGATTGTAAGCATCCACATTAATACGCCAGGTATCCCAGGTCCACTCGTGTCGAGAGTCTGTTCCAAGTGGGGAAGTCCCTGATTCGTAGTCGGTGAATATGTAGTTGGTGCGGAAGGCCCCTCCCACAGAAAGCCAGGAGGTATCGCGATTGATTTCATTGGCTGCCGCATTTCCGCCCTCCAACGTAGCCTTACTAGTTCCGTAATCCTTAGAAGAAAAAAGGCTGCTCATTAAATTGCTTCCTCCTCCGTCAGAGTCGTTGATAGCCTTAAGCGGCGATTGTGTTAAAAACAGGGCCATGCAAAGCACTGTCGTTAAAATGAGTATTCGTTTTGTCATAACCTCAAATTCGCAAGTCTATCAAATTACCGGATAAAGGGTGGGTGTCCGTAAGATTTTCTCCAAAAAATTGGGCTTGATTCTCCAGATTATGTTCAGGAATGTTTTGCGATGTTGGAAAA
>SKLY01000042.1 GCA_007121335.1 Saprospiraceae bacterium
CTTTACCTTTCCATTTACTCACCGCCGAGGACGCGATGGACGCAAAGGAAGTCGCTGAGCTTTTCTCTGCGCTTTCTCCGCGAACTCTGCGATCTCTGCGGTGAACCTGATGGGATGATGGCTCTCTCAGTTGTGAATTGGTGAGTCTGTGAGTTGGTGAGTTGGGAGCAGTTGATGGCCGATAGCCTGTTTTGAGTTTTTAGTTGTTTGTCGTAAGTACTTCGCTATCGGAATCATATCTACATTTTAGGGTTGTAAAAATTGGAAGGTTTTAGGTATATGCTGTTTCGATTGCCCCTCAGGCTTATTTCTTTCAGGCCCGGCCTTTTGGGTATGAGGTTTCACGCAGAGAAAAGGGAGGCTAGATTCAGCAATTCTATGAAGTTCCGTTAGATATGAGAGTTATAGGGAATCTAATCTTGCATAGGATTCAACCCCCAAAGCTTTGGGGGCAGATGGCCTTTCCGAAATCTCAAAAACTATCGGTACAACTGCAAGTTCCTGGCGGTTGATCGATTTATAGCAGGTATCTTCACAAAATTTAATAAGGGTTTATCCTATGATTCCAGGATTAGGGTAAAATTTTGAGCAACTGTTCTCCAGCTATTAATTCTATGCAGACTCTATGCGTCCTCTGCCTCTTCTGCCCCCAACGCTTTGGGGGTAAAACCAAATCCCAGCCAAAGAATGACCACAAGGTTCATCATCCCTACTGAAGTGTAAAAATATCGTAGGATTGACATGATAAAAAGCTAAAACGGTTCTTCGATTATTTACTGCGCATCACACCGATGGGACAAATCATTTCCTCCAGTGAGATGCCACCGTGCTGGAAAGTGTCCTGGTAGTAATTGTGGTAGTAGTTGTAGTTGTTGGGATAGAGAAAGAATTTGTCCTCCTTGGCAAAAATAAAGGTGGAGCTGATGTTGGGTCTGGGCAGGCCGGCCTCCGAAGGGTCGCGCACCTCCAGCACATCACCTTTTTCATACCGCAGATTTTTTCCAACCTTGTACCGGAGATTGGTGGTGGTCTCTTTGTCCCCAACTACTTTGGAAGGTGTGGAAACTCTGATGGTGCCGTGATCAGTGGTGAATACCACCCTTACATTTTTATCCGCTATGCGCTGCAGTCCTGCCCAAAGCGGTGAATGCAAAAACCAGGACCTCGTAATGGAGCGGTAGGCGGCTTCATCGGCGGCCAGCTCTTTGAGAACCTCCATTTCTGTTCTGGCGTGCGACAGCATATCGATAAAGTTGTACACAATAACCGTGATGTCATTGTTAAGGAAGTTGGTCATTTGGTCGGCGAGTTGCTTTCCAAAGTGGTGGCGGGTCACTTTTACGTAGTGGGATTTCACTTCCCTGCGGACTATCCTACTGAGCTGGTCTTTGAAAAAATCTTCCTCGTGGAGATTTTTACCACCTTCCTCGTTGTCATTCAGCCACTTCTTTGGGAATCTCTTTTGAATATCTGAGGGCATCAAACCGGCAAAAATGGCATTTCGGCTGTACTGAGTCGTCGTGGGTAAAATACTCAAAAAGTGGTCCTCTTCTTCCAGGTAAAAACGCTCCTTCAGTATGGGTTCGATAATTTTCCACTGGTCGTAGCGCATGTTGTCCATCATGACAAAAAAGGTGGGTACATCGTCGTCCAACAGTGGAAAAACCTTATTTCGCATCAGATTGTGAGACATTACCGGCGGATTTTCGGCAGAGCCGTCCAGCCAGTCCTTGTAGTTGTTTACCACGAACTTGGACCACTCGGAGTTGGCTTCCTTCTTTTGCATGGCGAGAATATCCATCATCTGTTCGGACTTACTGCCACCCAGTTTGATCTCCCAGTTTACCAATTTCTTGTAGATTTCCATCCATTCCTCCAAATTGGGACCGCTGTTGATCTCCATCAGCAACTGCCTGAATTCCTGTTGGTAGTCCGAACTGGTTTTTTCCTCTACCAGGCGCTTGTTGTCGATGATCTTTTTAAGGCTGAGAAGAATCTGGTGGGGGTTGACAGGCTTAATGAGATAATCCGCAATTTGGGAGCCGATGGCTTCGTCCATGATATTTTCCGCTTCGTTTTTAGTGATCATGACCACCGGTACATCGGAGCGAATTTTCTTGATCTCGGGAAGTGTTTCCAAACCACTCAGACCGGGCATGGATTCATCGAGAAAAATTACATCGAATTTGCCATTCTCTTTGAGTTGCTCAATGGCATCGTAGCCGTTAGAGACCATTTCGACTCTATATCCCTTTTTTTCAAGGAAAATTTGAAGTGGTTTCAAAAGATCTATTTCGTCGTCGGCCCAAAGGATTTGTATCTCACTCATTTAAAGGATTTTATTTAGGTAAAATTTTAAGGTTGCCATACCCGTCAGAAAGAACAACTGCATAACGCATTACCGATAAATATTAGTACCGCTGGGAGGAAGTTCGGAGGGAAATAGCCGGGAAGTGGGAGGGGAAAGTGTCTTCTAAAAAAAGTGTTAAACCCCTTAAGGGTAATTTTTTACGATAAGCCCTGGCGATGGGCTATACCATATAGTTTAAAACTTTTGTCGTACCTTCCAAAAGGAAAGCCAATGCATATCTACATAGATGGTCCCATAAAAACTAATGGTCATATTTTATCGTTCCATCTCAGGCTGCTAATTTTGCCATCACAAAAAACATCAAATTGGAAGGAATAAGCTTTATTTATCCGGCCTGGCTGATTATCACATGCATAGCTGCGGGCGTCATATACGGTTTGCTTCACTACTACGGTTCCAGACAGTTCAGCGATCAGGGTCCGTGGTTCAAACGGACACTCTTTATTTTGCGCGCCATTGCGGTGACCCTGGTGGCCCTGTTGTTGCTCGGTCCCCTTTTGCGCTACTTTATCACGGTGGAAGAACCACCAATCTTTATAGTGGCAGCGGATGCATCTTCTTCCATCACCAAGGGCGGAGACAGTTTGCAGATGGCCGACACCTACAGGGAACTCAGTGAACTAGCCGACATCAATCCCGGCAATGTGGAGGTAGAAAAAATTCTATTCGGAGAGGAAGTGCGGTACGGCGACCCGGCAGAAACAGATTTTCAGGATAGAAGTACTAATATCAGTGAATTGCTAGAATACATCAACAACACCTACGACGGCAGAAACCTGGCTGGAATGGTCATCGCTACCGACGGCATTTACAACAGAGGTTCCAATCCGGTTTACACCCCCATCAGGCACACCTCCCCCATTCACTTTGTGGCCCTCGGCGACACATCGGTCAGACGGGACCTAATGGTGAGAAGAGTGCTGCACAACCGCATCGCCTATCTCGACGAGCAGTTCAGTGTACAGGTGGATGTCATGGCGCGTATGGCAGACGGCAGCGCAACGAATTTAAATATTTATTCAATCGATCCCCAGGGGGGAAGAAGTTTATTGCACGCAGAAGAAATTACCATTGACCGAAATGATTTTTTTACCACCTCTGAGGTGATTCTGGAGGCGGGCAGGCCCGGACTGAACCGCTACGTAGTAGAGGTGGAGGAAATAGAGGGCGAATTGAGCACGGAAAACAACATCCGGGAATTTTTTGTCGAGGTATTGGATACGCGACAGGAGATTCTGATTCTCGCTAAAACGGCCCATCCCGACCTCGGCACCATCAAATCCATACTTGAGGGATACCAAAACTACGAGGTGGATATATACAACCTAAACAACTGGGAAGGAGAAATGGACGATTACGACCTCGTCATCCTCCATCAAATTCCCTCCCGGGCACCTGCTTCGCGCACCGTGTTGGATCAGGCTGTGCAGTCCGACAGGCCGCTGTGGTTTATACTCGGCGCCCAGAGCGACATTAATGCTTTTAATCAGGCTCAGGACCTGTTGGAAATAACCGGAGCCGGTGGCGGTAGATTTAACGATGTAGTTCCTCTGGTAAACACCGACTTCAATCCTTTTTCCATTGACGAGGACCTCTACAACCGCTTCAGGTCCTTTGTGCCATTGCTCTCCCCTTTTGGTGAGTACAACCCCTCTCCCAATGCCAACACTCTGCTCTACCAACGCATAGGTCAGGTGGAGACCGATATGCCACTGCTGACCATGGCAGAATCGGGCAATAGAAGAATGGGTATTTTAGCCGGGGAGGGACTCTGGAAATGGAGACTCTACGAATTTTCATCCTTTGACGAAACCAATGCCACAGCAGACCTTTTGCAGAAAACGGTGCAATTTCTCTCCACACGAGAAGACGACAGAAGGCTGCGGGTATTTACCGACGACAACCTCTACGATGAAAGCGAGGCCGTGGTTTTTGAAGCGGAGTACTACAACGCCAGTCTCGAGCGACTCAACGACCCCGATGTGATGCTTTCGATCACTGACCAGGACGACACTCAGTTTGACTACACTTTCGACCGGAGAGGTGACCACTACATCCTCACCACCGGTCCGTTCAGCCCGGGCGAATACACCTACGAGGCTGAGGTAGAGGTAGGCATGGAGCGCTTTATTGCAGAGGGTGTGTTTACCGTCAGGCCACTGCAATTAGAGGCCATGAACCTGGAGGCCAACCATGGATTGCTGAGGCAGATCGCGGACGAACAGGGAGGGAGCGTTTTTTACCCTGACCAGCTCTCCGATTTGCGCGATATGCTGAGCGATGACCGGGAATTCACCCCCATTGCTCACAGTACACTCCGCACCAATTTGGTCCTCAATCTATTTTGGATTTGTGTCGCTTTGTTGCTCATTCTTTTCACTGAGTGGTTTTTGAGAAGGTATTACGGCAGCTATTAATGGCGGATGGCTTTCTCCAGTGGTGAATTGGTGAGTCTGTGATTTGGTGAGTTATTTTTTAGGGCGCGACCTTGATGCAGCCGACAGTTTTTCCATTCGCAGGGATTGTTGAATTCTGAGGATTTCTCTGAAAAAAAGGTTCCTTTTGCGCCTTCGCGGCTCTGCGTGAAACCAATATCCTACGCATCGAACCTCCCAAAATAATTACCCTTTACGAAACCTCAGAATTCTCGCCCGAAACAAGCATTGTCAAATGTCCACTAGCCTGCCCCCAAAGCTTTGGTGGGTCAATTGTCAATTGGATTCTCCGTGATCTTCGTGGCTCTGTGGTGGACCTTTCCCAGTTGTGAATTAGTGAGTCTGTGATTTGGTGAGTTATTTTTTAGGGCGCGACCTTGATGTTGTCGGCAGTATATCCATACGGAGGGATTGTTGAATTCTGAGAATTTCTCTGGAAAAAGGTTCCTTTTGCGCCTTCGCGGCTCTGCGTGAAACCAATATCCTACGCATCGAACCTCCCAAAATAAGTACCCTTTACGAAACCTCAGAATTCTCGCCCGAAACAAGCATTGTCAA
>SKLY01000280.1 GCA_007121335.1 Saprospiraceae bacterium
GGGTTGACAAAGCCGACCCTGGTTCTCGCTGCCCCGGCTCCAAACTGATTCTTGCCATTTACAGTATATTCGTAGTATTCGCCGGCCTGCACATTGAAGTCGATAAACTGCCTTTTGTCAGCAGAGAGCTCCGTGAGAAAAACCCCATCGCGCCGGATAGTAAAACCTTCCACTGCTGCAGGACTCAGAGGGTCGATGTCCCAATTGAGTTGAATCCGGTTGGGAAATTCTCCCTGACTGGCAGTTAAAATTGGCTCTGCGGGAGGCAGGAGCCATCTGCTCCAATAGCCGGTTTGCATAATTCCCGTGGTTCCTGTGGATATGCCGACCACCGGCTGTCCGACAACTACATTTCCCGATCCGCGAAAGGATGTTGCATTGCTGACACTGCCGTAATTCAGCAGGACTTCACCCTGTGTGGGTTGATCATCTGAGGGCAGACATTCGGCTTGTTGTCCGGTAATGACTGGAAGGTGCCAGAAAAAAATTAAGGCTGTTAAAGCAGTGTAGAGATACTTCTTCATGATCCTGAACTTTTAGACTTGATGAGGAAAATTAAGGTCGCTTACAATCAATTGATCCTAATGTAAATCCAAAAGTTCAGGTTCTTTGGGCGGGTTTCATCGCCCCCTGTGGAATGGATGTTGTGGGTGTGTGCCCCATCCCAACTTGTTTCTCCTTGCCTGGTGCTATCAGGGTCACTTACACTTGAATGACCACTGGCTCTTCTACTTGGTTGTGTTCCACCATGAGGTCTTCTACTCCAATAGGCATAAGAAACCCTGTGTCCTCCATCTACACCTAATTCAATAATTACTCCAGTGCCATGCCTGTGACTGCCCGCTGAGCTCATACCGTGATTATGGTCACCAAACTCATCATCCTGCACACTGGCAATATCCGTAGTGTGGTCTCTATCCGGGTCATTGTCCGAGTTCTCAAAATCCTGTGCCCTGAGGAACATACCACCACCCTGGGGAACATGAGTAAGGCCGGTTATCTGCCGGAGCTCGTCATCGGGGTCCATCTGGCGTCCGTCCATGGGCACCCAGCATTCTCCGTTAACAGCAACAAATTGATCCGGGTCGAGTATGGAGTGTTTGACATCACCTACGGCACCGGAACAAAACACTTCATCCGCAGTAAGGGCATGTTGTGCATTTTCAACTGAAAAGGAGTAAGGTGAATAAGAAAATATCGTGCGCGGGGACAATTCAAAGCCATCAATGACTACACCCAGCCATACCTGTTCGGAAAAATCATCCGGATCGAGTTCTTCTTCAGTTCCAAGCATATGGCTGTAAACACCACCTGTTACCTCCACAGAGGCTTCCTCTTCCCATACCGGATCTCCTCCGGTGGCCTGATGATACAATTTAAAGGTAACGGAATAAGTATCGTCCTGAACGACCTCGCCCTGCGAGTTTTTTAATGTACCTTGAATACTAATCACCGGGTTGGTCTGGTCCATAACGGCCTCAGCGGGTAAAACTGAAGAAAGGAGAAAAACTATTGCTATCCCACAAATAATTATTGATAAAAAAACTGATTGAATGTTTAAGTACTGCATGGTTAGAAATTTTAATTGAATATTACTTGCGCAAATATCCAACCTGCAGTGTTCATCGACTTCCGATCTGGTTGCAATATTTACCGAATCGGTTGCATCGGAGGTTGTGAAACAGGAAAAAACAGCCAATTTTGTGCCAAATGAGGGAAAATTTTATTTGTGGTGGCCAAAAAAATGACAGACGAATTTTGGTAGATTTGAATCGTATTAATACCTTTAAAGCGTTTAAAAATTTGGTATTGCAAGACATTTACAAAGGCGTTTCAATGGTAAAAAAATGTCGCATCCTACTAATCTTTGGGATGTTGTTACCCTTTGTTCTTTACGGTCAAACGGAACCCACCTCAATGCCCAATTATGAAAAAGAACACTTTAGCCAAAGAGAGGGACTGACTCATCGCTACATCATCGATATCAAAAAAGGACCATCAGGACGTTTATGGGTAACTACGCAGCAGGGATTGAACTATTTTGACGGCAATAATTTCACAAAGATTTTAGCCCACCGAAAATCGAATCTGGGTGATTGGCAATTCCAAAGGGTGCGTCTGGTGAGGGATAAAAGCGGAAACTTTATAGGTATTCCCGCTTACCGCGGGCAATACTTCCCACCATTTATATTGGAGGACCCGGAAGGTAAGCTCTCCATGGATTTTTTGCCAATAGAGGAATACCAATTGGAGGAGCAATCACTGACAAAAAACCACTGTTTCCTCTGCTTTTTTTATTCTGAGAAAGGAAAGAAAACCCTTGATCTTATTTCCAGTCAGCTTGGCCTTGATGAGAAGCAGGCAGACAGCCTCTATTTTTGGGAATTTATAGATAAATACATGGGCGTGAGGTTAAAGTCCTGGCAACACGATATCGATATTGTAAGTGAGATGAACGACGGCTCCTATGTAATATGGGTGCCGGGCAATGGGTACCTATGGGTAAATGCAAGTTTTACAGAGTTGACACAAGTTGCCCATCCCGATGGTGGGAATCCCTCCGAATTTTGGTCTGGAAATTTACCTTTGGACGCCCAAAATCTCTTTTGGTATCCCTCTTTTGTTGAAGATGGCGAATTGCAGTTTAATAATTTTTCCCTGCCAACTTATTTGGACCTGGATAATGCTGAATTCAAAGTAGATGTCAAGGGAGGCATTTATGTTTATACAAAAGATCAGAAAGGACTTATTTACAAATCAGAGAATGGAGGAGTGATCGACCTGAGAGCAAAAATACCGGGTCGTATCACATCCATATACCCCGACGAGGATGGTCTGCTGTGGATAGGAACTCAAAACGGATTGTTTCGGCTTCGTTTTCCGGGCGAGTTATTTACCAAAATTGGAGCGATGCCCTTTACTCTAAACAACCCGGCACCCATCGGTAACAGTATAAGAAATATAACAGAGGGTCAGGCGGGGAATTTTTATGCGAATAACTTTTATGGTTCAGCTTATGTTGTTGATAAAAAAAACCAATACCTCCAGCCACTTGTAGAAAGGTACCCGGATGGAAGTCCTATCCAAATAGTGCATATGAAGTCCTCACAACAGGACGAAAAGGAGTATCTTTTAATTGGTACTCAAAGAGGTCTGTTTGTTCATTGCTTTCATAGCGACTCCCTGTTTAAACCCGTCTCCTCCTGGAAAGGAAACAAAAGATTAATCAGGGGCATCTACAGGGATACAAAGGAAGGGTACTACCGGATTGTAAATGCCGCAAACCAACACTTTACCCTCGCTATTGATGGTTTCAAAACAGAAAAAGGGGGAGAAATTCCCGATAAGATGCTGCAGCCCCTCCTGTTAACAGACGGCATATTGTACGGAAATACTAAAAAAGGTCTTGGAAAATACCATCTTGAAAAAGATGAATTTAAAGAGGTTTTTCAACTGCAAAATTCCCGTGAAATTAATCATTGGGACATACGGTCTGCAATTCTAACAGAAACTAAATTGTGGTTGGGTACTTTCGAGGGATTATATGGCCTGGACAGACAAAGCTATGAGGTGAAATTTCACATTGATAAAGAGGGAGGGCTTCCGGGAGAAATCATTTACAATATGGCTTTTGACGGTAAAGGACTTTGGCTCGGCACCGAAAATGGACTCTCCTACATTGAAGCCGAATCCTCCCTCATAAAGTCTTTTTTCGAATGGGACGGTCTCTCCCACAGGGAATTCAATACCGGTGCAGCTCTCCGCGATTCAGAAGGAAGGATTTGGATGGGTGGATTGAATGGAATAAATCTCTTTGAACCAGAAAAAGTAAAATCTGTAAATTTCCCTGAGGCGAGATTGTACCTGGATGCGGTGGAAATATTTGATACAAGGGATGAAACTACCAGGCTTATGCCCGTCCACCGCAATGCCGGAATTGAGAAAATGTATTTTTCCCCGACTGAAAACTCCATTCAGTTCAAATTGTCGCATTTAAATCTCAGTCGGACCGGAGGAAGTAGCTACAGTTGGTATCTGGAGGGTTATGAATCTCCATGGGCCAACAGGACAAGCCTCAACGAGATATGGTACAGAAATATGTCGCCTGGCAATTACACTTTAAGAGTCAGGGCCACCGACTACCGGGGTGTTCACTCGGAGAACGAACTCACCATACCGTTTTCTATCAACCAATTCTGGTATTTGAGTAGCTGGGCTATCGCATTGTGGATATCCCTGTTGATTGCATTGGTTTTTTTGGTGACCAGATACCTTTATAACAAAAAAATGGAACGGCATCGTTTGCTCCAACTAGAGGAACTGGACCTGCAGAAAACAAAGCTATACACCAATATTACGCACGAGTTCAAAACTCCGCTCACTGTTATATTGGGGTTGGCAGACCAGTCCAAAACAATCGGCGAAAAATCCAGGCGGGAATTAGATCAAATACTAAAGACCATAACTCACAACGGCAGTCAGCTTTTATACCTCGTCAATCAGATGATGGCACTGGCAAGTATTGATTATGGCCAAATTAAAATAAATAAAAGCCCCGTACAAACCATAGCATTTCTAAAGCACCTTTTCCACTCCTTTGAATCCCTTGCTGCACAAAAAGAAATCACTTTAAAATTTAATTTGGTGGGCTCGGAAACAGATTTTCATTTGATCGACTGTATAAAAGTACAACAGGTGATCTCCAATCTCATTTCCAATGCAATCAAATTCAGCCCGGCAAAATCACTAATAAAAATAACTGCGGGAATTGAACCGACCAAAACGGCAGATAATCTCTTCTTCAAGATTCAAGATACAGGTCCGGGAATTCCCAAAGAAGAGAAAGAAAAGGTTTTTGATCGATTCCACAGGGTGCAATCAGATCTCACCAACAACACGCCGGGGACCGGTATTGGGCTGGCTCTCGCAAAGGAATTAGTGGAGTTAATGGGTGGGACCATTCAGGTAATTGAGACCAATTTAAATGGGGCTACCTTCCTTTTTTCTCTACCTCTGGAAAAAGCTAAAACCCATGAATCCTCTAATGGTATTGGCAAAATTGCGGCTGACAGCCTTCAATTACAACAGACTCTTGCAGGTACAACAACAGATACCGGAGAAAGAATAAAAAATGAAGCAACGGGTGATTCAAGGGGGTCAGAATCTCCCTTAATATTGTTGGTGGAGGACCATTTGGATGTTCACCATTATATAAAGTCCTGTATTCCGGAAAAGTATCGGACCATTTCAGCAATGAACGGAAGAGAAGGGTATGATTTGGCTGTGGAAAATGTACCCGATCTCATCATCAGCGACGTCATGATGCCTGAGATGGATGGATA
>SKLY01000279.1 GCA_007121335.1 Saprospiraceae bacterium
ATCCAAGATACTAAACAAATTTGTGACCCTTGGTATGCCAAAAAGTCGAAAGATCGCTTAATCCCAAAGTTTGGGTAAGGGAACTTATACTTCGGCCTAACTGCCATGCAACAAAGTCATTACGAATTACGAATTGGGGGTTTTAATTGACAGTGAACAGTTGACAATGGGCAATGATTTTTTTGAGCGAGAATTCTAATGCCTCGGTAAGAAGAATGAAATTTGTGGTAATTCTTTAGCTGGGATTTTGGTTTCACGCAGAGGACACAGACTTAGTATCATTGTTTCATTCGATCTCTGTTAAATATGTGGTCTGGGAGGATCAAAATATGGATAGGATAGCACACTGAGACCGCAGAGGTGGGGCGTTTGGCGTCGTTTAAGGCAAATAGTAAATTGCGTGTTTGGGATGCGTTTTTCCTGCTTGAATAATTTCTCCTTGCGCGCTGGAACGTAATTTAATAATTGCCTTGAGGTTGGTTTTTCTGACCGGAGGCCAAATCCTCATAAATCAACAACCCCTCCGAATAGATATCCAGCCGGGTACATTGAGTTCACGCCGTAAAAAGCCATCAGCCATCAGCCATCAACCGCCCCAACTCACAACTAAAAACTCAAAACTCCAACAAGCCCGACCCTACTGAGCCAGCAGGTATTCCTTGAGTAATTTGGCGTCTTTGACGGGGATTTTTTCCGCCAGGATTAGTCGTAGTTCCCTGCGGCGGGCTGCGCTTTCATAGAGTTTTTCCTGCTCGGCCGTAAGTGCTATTACCTCGGGGATTGTAGTGGGTTTTTTATCATCATCCAAGGCGACAAAGGTGAGGTAGGCGTGGTTGCATTTGCGCGGATTTCCACCCTTGATGTCGGATGCAAAAACCTCTACATAGACCTCCACTGAGGTATTGAAAGCCCTGGTGACATTGGCGTACAAAGTGACCACATCGCCCACGTGGATGGGGCGTTTAAAGGAAACGTGGTCCACTGAAACAGTAACCACATAGGATTCGCAGTGCTTTGCGGCACATATCCCACCGACGATATCCATCCAACGCATCAGATTGCCACCCATCAGATTGCCGAGTGGATTGGTGTCATTGGGCATCACCATCTCAGTCATGGTGGTTCTTGATTCATTTACCTTCTTTTGTTTTGTCATCGTGTGTTTGAATTGGTATTAATTGTTTGAAAAAAATTGGCGGCACTTTGATTAAGATGCCAGATCACGAGCTTATATTATCTTTCAGGAAAGTAATCGAAGCCGAATTCAGCGCTGAATTTTTCTTTCAAAACCTGCTTCACTGAATCCATGTCAACTTCTCCTCCCAGTTCTTGATTCATGCTGGTAACTTCTTTGTCGGGTTCCTGTATTCCGCACGGGATGATGTGGTTAAAAAAATTCAGGTCCGTATTGACATTCAATGCAAATCCGTGCATGGAAACCCATCGGCTCAGGTGCACCCCAATGGCGCAAATTTTGCGGTTTTTCCGACCCTCGCCGGCAGGCAGCCAAACTCCCGTATATCCTTCCTGTCGCCCCGCTTCTATTTCAAATTCAGCCAGCATCGAAATGATGGAAGCCTCAATGGAGTGGATGTATTTTCTCACATCCTTGAAAAAATACTCCAGGTCGAATATGGGATAGCCAACCAACTGGCCGGGACCGTGATAGGTGATGTCCCCACCCCGGTTTATCTTGTAAAAACTCACCCCTTTTTGACCCATTTCCCGCTGGTCTAACAAAAGATGGTCCTGTTTCCCGCTTTTGCCCAGGGTGTAAACATGAGGGTGGTGACAGAAAATTAGATGGTGATTGGGGCCTTCTTTCTCTGCAGCCAGAGTGATACCTGACCTTTTCGCCTTTATAAGGCCATCTGACAGGGCAGTCTGTTTGTCCCATGCTTCGCGGTAATCTACCTCACCCCAGTCTTCAAATTTCACCAAAGGAGCCATCTGTTGTAATTATTCATCAAAGGTACCAGAGAAAGTCAACTTAACCCATTTTTCACAGGGAACCAATTGTTGTGAGTTGACAATATCAACTCAGAGAAATTGATTCCGTAAAGGACCCGGCCCAGGTCATTCTAACCACCTATACCAAATTTTGTTTCATTCCAGTGGATAAAAAAATCTTTAAACCCAATTATTGTAAGAAATATTCAAAAATATAAATTAATATTTTGATTTGATAGATTTTTCAGACTAATGTACCGATCGACCAATTTCATTGAGCTTAACAATAGACCATGAAAAATGCAGGGATTTTTTAGAAGGTGTGGGACAAAGTGTATTGCTTTTATTCGTGGGTAAATGGAGGAGTTGATAGCCCCGTTCTTGAGTTAAGGAAGCCTCCGGGCGGTTGTTCTGATTCGGCCTTTCGTAGATTTGGCAAAAAAGTGCGATGTGACTGGTACAATTTGAATACAAATCATTAATTTTGCGTCGCTTCCAAAAGAAGGGGGATTAGCTCAGATGGCTAGAGCGCCACACTGGCAGTGTGGAGGTCACCGGTTCGAATCCGGTATCCTCCACCCCTTGAGGGCTGCCCATTTCGGGTTGGCCCTTTTTTTATCCCTTCTGTAATCATCGATCAAAAGCGTCCAAAGTGCAGTCAAATGGACTTTGTCAAATTTTGAAGCTTGTCAATAATAGTCCTGAACCAATTGAATGAAAGGGGTAATGCCTTCAGTGTCTTCGGGAAATCACCTACGCATTCTCCTCCTTTGCAGCTTTGTAAACGGCTTCGGCCACCCTGTATCCTACCGCCTCATTGAGTGATGAGGGTATTATCTGGTCCCTATTGAGGTCGTTGATGCAGTTTGCAATGGCGTAAGCTGCTGCGATTTTCATTCCGGGGCTTATGGATTTGGCCCGCGCATCCAGGGCTCCACGGAAAATTCCGGGAAAACCCAGTACATTGTTTATTTGATTGGGCATATCACTTCTTCCTGTGCCCACTATTGCAGCACCACCCTTGTACGCCTCCTCGGGCATAATCTCGGGAATGGGATTGGAGAGTGCGAATACGATGGCGTCATTGGCCATGGTTTTTATGTGTTCTGCTTTGAGCAGATTCCCAACGCTAACTCCAATAAAAACATCGGCGCCATTCAGTGCGTCGTAAACGGTTCCCTGAACATTGTTGGGGTTGGTGTAGGAGAGGGTCTGTCTTTTTTGGTCATTGAGATCTGTCCTGTCTTTGTGAACCACGCCTTTGCTGTCGCAGAGGATTATTTCCCTTACCGGAGTGCAGAGGTCGTCGTTCTGGTTGTCTACGCATAAAAGCAGTTTGGCGATGGCTATACCCGCAGCACCGGCTCCATTAATCACAATTTTCATTTCGGTCAGCTTTTTCCCGGTGACCCTTGCGGCATTAAGCAGTCCTGCAAGCACTACTATAGCAGTCCCGTGTTGGTCATCGTGAAAAACCGGAATGCCTATATCCTGAAGTCTTTCCTCTACTTCGAAGCTCTTGGGAGCTGCGATGTCCTCGAGATTAATGCCACCAAAAACCGGGGCGATACGCTTGACGGTTTCCACTATTTCATCTGCAGTATGAGCATCCAGGCAAATGGGAAAGGCGTCGATTGCTGCGAATTTTTTAAAGAGCATGGCTTTTCCCTCCATTACAGGAATAGAAGCGTGTGGCCCTATGTCTCCCAGTCCAAGAACCGCACTTCCGTCTGAAACAATGGCCACCGTGTTGCTTTTTATGGTGTAATCCCAAACGCGATCCGGGTTTTTCGCTATTTCCTTACATGGTTCCGCCACGCCGGGCGAGTAAACCAGTGAGAGGTCCTCCTTGGACCTGACATCAAATTTCGAGGTGATCTTAATCTTTCCTCTCAAATGTTCGTGGAGGTAAAGCGCTTCTTTGAAAAAATCCATTTACGGTTGTTTTGTTTCAGCAAAGGTAAGAAATGAAGCGGTTGAAAGGTTTATTTTTTTACCTTTACCTTTCAGGTACACTGAGCCGGACAGGTCTTAAAGATTTGACCTCGACTGTCGCATTGCCCCGTTTCTCAATTCAACACAGTAATTGACCGGTTTACAGGCTGTGAGTAAAATTTTTTATTGGGACCTGTTTCAGGGTTTTTCACTGAAAAAGAGGTTTGGAATGTTCGGTTTTCCCCCTGAATCCGATCGAAATCTTAGCGAATGAATACTATACGAGCCTGGATGAAAATGAGTGGACTGATCGCTTCGATTGTGGCCTATATTCTGTGGTTCTATCTTTTGCTGCCCTTTAAAAAAGACCAGTTGATATGGGGCTTGAGCTTAAGGCGGTCGTGGATGAAACTGGCACATTGGATATTGGGTTTGAGGGTAGAAATAAAAGGAACCATACCCGAAAAGAATGGTCTCGTTGTCTGCAACCACCAGTCTGCAATCGACCCGTTTATACCCATGAGGTACCTGGAACTTTTTCCGGTGGGAAAGTATGAGATTCGCTCTTATCCGCTCATTGGCTTTGCCGCCTCAAAGACCGGAATTCTTTTCGTTAAGCGGGAGGTGCGGGACCACAGGAGGGCCGTAAGGGAGAAGATCAGGGAGTATCTCAGCCTTGGTAGATCCATTTTGGTCTTTCCTGAAGGCACGGTGAGCCCCGATGGAACCATTATGCCCTTTCGTACAGGGGCCTTTAGAAGTGCAGTTGAGGCAGGGCGTCCGGTTTATCCGGTTGCGATAAGGTATTTTTCAGCTGATGACCGTTGGCAGGACGGAGATTCCCTGTACAGACATTTTGTGCGTCAGGTGGGAAAGCGATCCATTGAGGTAGATTTGACCTGTTGCGATCCGGTGGAAGGTACTGATTCCGATGTTTCTGCAGAACAGGCACAAAGCGCCATTGAGTCTGCACTTAAGAGAGAAGCGGGAAGATGATTTTCCTGTTGTGATGCATTGCCTGAAATGGTCTTTTGGCACGGTCCGGCAAAATATATGAGGATTTATCCAGTGTGAATAAAAGGGTCGTTTGAAGTCTCCTACCGGAAATATGCACCCTGGTTTTGAGGTGATAATTTTTTACTGGTTGAATTGCGTGTTTAACTCATTTTATAACCCACCCAATTTGGTTGTTAAAGAAAAATGTCCTTAACTTGCAGCGCTGTTTTAATAAAATCTACAAAAATGGACGGAAAGACAAAAGCTATTGTAGCGCACATCACCATTATTGGTTGGATAGTCGCAATAGTTCTCAATCAGAATGAACAAAAAGATGAATTTGCCTCCTTTTACATTCGTCAAATGCTGGGCTTGATTCTCCTCAGTGTGATAACCTCCATTATACCAATAGTTGGTTGGATTCTCTGGATTGTGGTGATTGTATTTTGGGTGATGAGTTTAATCGGTGCTGCCGGTGATAAAAAGGCATTGACCCCGGTGGTCGGTCACTACTTCCAGGACTGGTTTAAGGCGATATAAGTCTATTAAAATGCTATGTGGCCGGGAGTTCTCGGGAAGGGAATCACATCTCTGATGTTGCCCATTCCGGTGACAAACTGGACGAAGCGCTCAAATCCCAGGCCGTAACCCGCATGCGGACAACTTCCGTATTTTCGGATGTCCAGGTACCAACTCAGTTCTTCCTGAGGTATGTGCATTTCATCCATTCGGGACAGTAGAACGTCCAGTCTTTCCTCTCTTTGGGATCCACCGATGATTTCCCCTATTCCGGGAAACAGGATGTCCATGGCAGCTACGGTCTTTTTATCGTCGTTTACCCGCATGTAAAAAGCCTTAATGTTTTTGGGGTAATTGTAGAGTATGACCGGCTTTTTGAAGTGCTTTTCCACCAGGTACCGCTCGTGCTCTGACTGCAGGTCTGCGCCCCATTCTTCTATGACGTACTGAAACTTCTTTTTCTTGTTGGGCTTGCTTTTCATTAAAATGTCAATAGCCTCGGAATAGGTTATTCTGGCAAAGTCACTCTCCACACAAAACTCCAGTTTTTCGATCAATCCCATGGGCGAGCGCTGGTCTTTGGGCTTGCTGCTCTCCTCTTTTTTCAATCGCTCATCCAAAAATTCGAGGTCCTTGCGACTGTTTTCCAGCAGGTATTTTACCAGGTATTTCAGCATGTCTTCTGCCAGATTCATATTGTCATCCAAATCGGCAAAAGCTATTTCCGGTTCTATCATCCAGAACTCAGCCAGGTGACGGGTAGTGTGGGAATGTTCAGCCCTGAAAGTAGGACCAAAAGTATAAACATCGCTAAGTGCAAGTGAGCCGAGTTCTGCCTCTAATTGACCCGAAACCGTAAGATGTGCTTCTTTGCCAAAAAAATCTTTGGAAAAATCCACCTCGTTTTCATCTGTAAGGGGGGGATGTTGCGGATCCAGGGTCGTAACCCTGAACAACTCTCCGGCTCCCTCTGCATCTGATGCCGTGAGGATGGGTGTGTGCAGGTAAACAAAGCCACGCTCGTCAAAAAACCGGTGAATGGCCAGGGCAGCAGCATGTCGTATGCGGAAAATTGCTCCAAAGGTGTTGGTCCTGAATCTCAGGTGGGCCTGCTCTCGCAAAAATTCCAGGCTGTGTTTTTTGGGCTGTAGAGGATATTTTTCAGGGTCGCTTTCTCCCACCACTTTTATGTCAGAGACCACCAATTCAATTTTTTGCCCCCGACCGCGGGACTCTGCCACTTCTCCTGTAGCGGATATAGCTGCACCGGGATTGATGCTGCGTAGGACCTTGTCCTCAAATTCTCCCAGCGGCAAAACCAGTTGCAGGTTGTCCAAACAAGACCCATCGTTGAGGGCTACGAATTGATTGTTTCTAAAGGTTCTGACCCAACCCTTTACCGTCGCAGTTTTTCCCACCGGCTCGGTGTGAAGCAATTCCCTGATCTTGATTCTTTTCATCTGTAAAGTTTTTTCCTCATCCCTCGGCGAGAAATCCATTTTCAATACTCCCGATGGTAATTACTGTTAGTAGAATTCCAACAAGCACTTGCCTGATGACCGGCAAAATTACGACGGTAATGTAAACGGGCAAAGAATTAACGGTTGGGATTTTAATTATGCCAGGCCCGGTTGAAAATAGGATGTTGTGAAATAGCTTTGATTTGCAGGCCGGTAGTGGATATTTGATCTCTTTTCCTGTGGGGTAGGGGCAAAAGAAAAGGGAGCCACAAAGGACTCCCTCAAGTCAAATACTCGAATGATTTTCCGGCCTAAACCGGGAAATCTAATAAATGAAAAGGACCACTTTCTTATCCTACCGCTTTGGTATAGCGGGAGACATTTTTTCCGTAACGTGCGTATATCTTCTCTTTGAGCGCTTTTCTCGCGAAAAATATTCTGCTCTTTACCGTACCGAGTGGAAGGTCCAGATGGTCTGCAATTTCCTGGTACTTATAACCCTCGAAGTACATCTCAAAAGGCATTCGGATGTTGTCATCCAACTCATCAACCATTTTGACCAGCTCGTCCATCATGATATTGCTCTCCGCACCATTGTTGATGGCAGGACCACCGGAATTGATATAGTACATATTGTCAGTGGAGTCGAAGATGGTATTGGCCTTTGTCTTCTTACGATAATTGTTGATAAAAATATTCTTCATGATGGTAAATAACCAGGCCTTGAAGTTGGTGCCCGGCCGAAATTTATCGCGGTTGGTCAAAGCTCTGAATGCAGTTTCCTGATATAAATCTTTTGCTTCTTCTACATTTTTCGTCAGGTTGTATGCGAAGGCGTTTAACATGTTTGAAAGTTCCTGAAACTTGTTGTGAAATTCGATGCTTGACATAACTAGTTTATTTAGTTCGTTAATTATACGACAAAGATACGATTTTGTTTAATCATTGACAAGAAAAAGTCCAACAAAACACCTTTTATTTTTCATTCAAATGTTTTTAATAAAGTATAAAACATTGATAAACAATAAAATATAATCATTGAGGTGTTTATAGAATTTTTTAAAGTTTCAGTATTAAGTGAAAGTTGTTATCATTTCTGGGCATTCTTAAGCAGTATCAAGGCGATTATAGAGAATAGTATATTGGGCAGCCAGATGGCAAAGAGCGTATTGGTATTCGGGTTGGTTGCGTAGGTGATGGAAAACTTGGACATAAACACAAATAGCGCCCCCAATAAAACTCCGGCTGCGAGATGAATGCCTACACCTCCTCTCACTTTCCGGCTGGCCAGTGCAAATCCTATCACCGTGAGTATGATGATGGAAACGGGGTCTGCGGTCCTTCGGTGGTATTCAGCCACTACCAGCGGTGACCTTCCAACTCCTTTGGATGCCTCTCTTTCCAGGAAGGCGTGGAGCTGCGGGGTGGTCATCATGTCGCGTTCTTTGGCATAGGTGATGAAGTCTTCAGGCAATAAATTGAGGACGGTATCCATATTTTCCCCTCTGAATACCTTGTAGCTCATTTCACCCTCTCTGAGATTGCGTATTTCGTAATCGGTGATTCTCCACTTATTGGGTGGTTCCAGTATGCGCATTGTACGCGCCCGTAAGACTTCCACCAGTTCATTGGATTCGCCAAAAGTCTCGATCCTCACATCTCTGCAGAGGGTATCTGACCGGCTGTAGAACCTAATGTAGATTTTTTGTTGAGGATTCAGGAAAAAGTGGACGTCCTGGGTCCTGCCCTCCACCCGGTCGGGTCTGATATAGGTATATTCAAATGAAAGCCGCTGGTCATTGCTTAAGGGTATGATGTGGTGGCTGAGCAAGTAGTGTAAACCCGCGATGATTACGGCCGCTGTCAAGTAGGGCACCACCAATCTTCTCAGTGACATGCCCGTACTGAGCATGGCGATAAATTCCGTGTCCCTGGCGAGTCTGGAGGTAAAAAAGATCACCGAAATAAGGGCAAAAAGGGGCCAGAGAAGACCGTTTATCCAGGGTATAAAGAGCAATAGATACTCGGTGAAGATTCGGTCAAGTGAGACGTCTGTTTTCAAGAGGTTTTCCAACTTTTGGCTGATCTCAATTACCACGGCTATCAGGGAAAAAAGCAGACAGGTGAAGAAGAAGGTCTTCAGGTATTTTTGAAACAGATATTTATCAATCTTCTTAATTTTAAACATAATAGAGTTGGTATCCGGGCTCCATGCCCTTTTTCAGATGTGAAAAACCTGTCTTCCGGCATCGGAATAGGTTACAGTCGGTTGTTTAGCACTGAGACCATCTCCTTTTTCCAGGCCGGGAATTCACCTGCTTTTATCTTTTTTCCCGCCTCCCGGACCAGCCATAAGAAGAACGAAAGATTTTGTAAACTTGCTATTTGGGGACCCAAAAATTCGCCCGTGTGAAACAAATGGCGAAGATAGGCCCTGCTGTGTTCGCGGCTGAACGGTGACGGACTGTTGCTGTCCAACGGATTGTGATCATTTGCCCATTTGGCGTTTTTGATGTTGATGATTCCCTCGGAGGTATAAACCATCCCGTGTCGGGCATTTCGAGTGGGCAGCACGCAATCAAACATGTCAACCCCGCGGTCTATGCACTCCAAAAGATTGACCGGGGTGCCGACTCCCATCAGGTATCTGGGTTTTTCTACGGGCAGGTGATCGGTACTTATGTCGGTCATTTCGTAAAGCAGATCTTCCGGTTCTCCAACCGAGAGTCCACCTATCGCATTGGCCGGCAAATCGAGCTGAGCAATGTGTTTGGCTGAATCTGCCCTGAGGTCTTTATACGCACCTCCCTGCACAATCGGAATCAGATACTGTGGGTGGTCGTAGAGGTGTTTTCCCTTTTGAAATTGCTCCACACACCGGTCCAGCCACCTGTGGGTGAGGTGCATGGAGTCATTTACGTATTTTCGTTCAGCGGGGTAGGGGGGGCATTCGTCAAAAGCCATGATGAAATCAGCCCCGATACTTCGCTGGATATCGACCACTCCCTCGGGTGTAAAAAAATGGCTGGAGCCGTCGATATGGGACCTGAATTTTACGCCTTCCTCCGTAATCTTGCGCATTCCACTCAGCGAGTAAACCTGATAGCCGCCACTGTCTGTGAGGATATGCCTGTCCCAATTGATGAATTTATGCAGGCCTCCTGCCTCTTCTATGATTCCGGTGCCAGGTCGAAGGTAAAGGTGGTAAGTATTTCCCAGAATTACGGGAGCGTCCAGCAGGTCCCTCAACATGTGCTGGTTGAGTCCCTTTACTGTTCCCAGGGTCCCCACAGGCATGAAAACCGGAGTGGGAATTTCTCCTCTGCTCGTTTGAATAAGACCGGCACGGGCTTTTCCTGTATCGGCTTTGCTGGTTATGGTGAATTTCATACGGAGGCAAAGATAAGCCTCTGTGGGGTTTTTTGGTCAAAAACAACTTATTTGCCGAATCCTGAAAAATTGGTTGAATATGTTGGTTTCTAACGGCCTGGAGTGGAAATCTGTGAGGAAGGTAGCAATGTCTTTTGACTACTTCTTACTGTATAAAAAAAGGAGACTGCTGAATCCACAACAGTCTCCCCTGATCTGTATCAAAAATCGGTTTTAAAAATTACTTGAGATCAACTCGGTCCAGGTTCATGACTTTATTCCATGCGGCTACAAAGTCATGAACAAATTTTTCCTCGCTGTCCCCGGTGCCGTAAACCTCACTCAGGGCGCGGAATTTGGAATTGGAGCCGAAAATGAGATCAGCTCTGGTTACTGTGAATCATCAAGGAAATTCCCGGGAATTTGATTTAACTTAATAGTCGTTAATCTGCTGAAAAATGATTGCTTTTTGAGGGAAAATCGGATTGTCAACGAAAAATGTGTATCTTTCGGTGTTAAATCGGTTTTGAGTCGGTCAAAATGGGATGAGCCCGGTGACTGTTAAATTTTAGGGCCAATGAAATGATTGCGGCAGTTTACTTCCGGGGCAGAGTTATTCTGCCATTGGTTTTTGTACTTGCAAATGTAATTGCACTTACAGCGCGGCCCTTTGATTCACAGACATTTGAAACCCGGGACAGCACCATTTCGTCTCTGATTGCTGAGGAGCGCTATGAAGAAGCACTGGAGGTCATTGAGGAGCAGGTCAACTGGTTGATCGACCTGGAAATTTACGATTCCCTGTATCATTACACCTACAATA
The DNA here is from genome assembly GCA_007121335.1 of Saprospiraceae bacterium. Lineage (GTDB taxonomy): Bacteria > Bacteroidota > Bacteroidia > Chitinophagales > Saprospiraceae > PWJY01. The sequence goes on from SKLY01000279.1 coordinate 11,053, forward strand.
TTGGAAGAGCTGCCTGGAGGGCTGTGTCCGCAGAGGAGGGTGCAGAACGATCCCGCAATTTAGTTGAACTTTTCATCAGTGAGACTGATGTTTTGGCCCTGCACCTAAAGGTGCTGGTTGATCTTTCCTGGATTTATTCAGAGACCGGTGATTTTCGGGCCGCATTTTCCACAGACAGTCTGTATGTTGAAAAAATGAAAGGGGATGATACCGTGGGGCCCATTGAGAGATATACGGGCTTTTACAATCTCGCCTACAGTTATTTTTTGCTGGGTCAGATGAATAGTGCAGTGGAGTATTTTGGAAAAGCCCTCGATGAGATTATTGATCAGCCCCCTGAAAAAGAAGTTGTAGATCGCATAATTGACGGCTTCAATGCAATTGGTGCACTTTACTACAGAGCGGGTGACCATCGCAATGCCAGGATTGAATTCGAAAAATGTTTGGAGCAAATCGAGCAGGGCAGAGGTACAATTGATGAGTCCTTCTATTATGCTGCCCGAGCCAATGTGCTCGGTAATATCTCGATTATTCTTCAGGATCTGGGCGATTTGATCAATTCAAAAGAGGTGCTGGAAGAGGCGATTCAAAACCGGATAAGGGCACTGGAATTAACCCCTGCTGGCTATGCGACGGATCAGCTCAACAATCTTCAGATGTCAAGTTATCGCAACCTTGCAGCCATTTACATTTCAATAGGAGATTACAATCGCGCTGAGCGGTTCCTACAATTTGTTCTGGATTTCAGAATGGACAATTTGGCACCCGATGACCCGCGGATTGCTTCCACATTGGAGGGATTTATTTCGATCCACCTTTCAAAAGGTGATTTTGATGCTGCTTTGGAAGCCGGGCGGGACTATCTGGAATCCTGTCTCGATAATTTTGGCCGGGCAAGCTATTTTACCGCCAGTGCACTGGAGCAAATGGGGCAGATCAAATTGCACCTGAACGAACCCAAAGAGGCAGTGGAGTTTTTTACCGATGCACTGGAAACCTTCCGGGAAGTTCAGGGGTCTGAGTATTCCACAGAACAGGCGGGAACATTGAAAAAGCGCCACCGGGCTTACAAACAATATGGGGAATTCAAGCAATCGATGGATGATCTTCGCGAGGCACAGGAAATTTACAATTTGACAAGAGAGCTTGATGATCCTGTTTTTGGAGAAATTTACCTGGCAATTGGATCGCTTTATTTTGAAATGGGCCAAATTGACCAGGCCAGTGAAAAGGCGGCGGCAGCACATGACTTTTTGATGGACTTTAGGGCGACCCTTCCCCAATCTGCTGATAATATCCTCAGTCACCAGACGCTTGCTCTTCCCGAGGTACTTCACTTGTTGGCTCAGATTGAAATTTCCCGGGAAGATGATATAACCCACCGGGAGCGCGCTGCCGACTACCTGCGACGCGCCATAAATCTCATTAAAAACGCCGAGGTGCTGCTGGAAAGTGAGGAAGCCAAAATCACTTTCTACGACGCCCATGAAAATATATTTAACCTCGCATTGGACAATTGCTTTGAAATGTACAGTTTGACAGCTGATGATTTTTACCTGGAGCAGTTTTTTGTGCTCTCGGAAGAAAATAAATCAACGGTCCTGAGAAATCGTCTCAACTGGTTCAGTTCTATTTCATTTTCCGGGGTTCCGGACAGTGTGGTGATGGAGGAGCGAAGACTGTCCGGTATATTAACCGGAAGATTGCCCATGCCGGATGAGGTTGAAGACATTTATGCCATTGAGTTTGAGTATCAGAATTTGTTGGATAGGATCAATGCCGAGTACCCGGAGTACTTCTCTTTCAGGCACACCCTGGAGGTTCCCGGGATTTCAGATTTCAGAGCCTCATTGGATTTCGAGGATCTCAATGTAATCCTTTTTTCACAGACTGCTACCGGTTTATATGCACTGATTATTGATACCGATGATGAGCGCCTGGTCAGATTAGATGCCGGTGCATTCAAATACATACTCGACGATTATTTTCAGGCGTTGGCCTCTCCTTCGCTTAGAGATTACAGCGGTCCGGGCAGTCGGATGTTTGAGCTTGTATTTGAGCCGATTGAAGATTTTCTAAGTGGCGATAGGTTGATTGTAATACCGGACAAGGATCTCTTTTCAGTGAATTTTGAAGCCTTGATTCGCAGTGAGGATCGAGGACATCCTCATTTTCTGGTAGAGGATTACACTCTGTCTTATTTGATGTCTGCCACCACACACATTCAATTTCAAAATATACAGCGGGATGCAAACAAGAGTCTGATAGCTGTTTCACCGGGATTCAGCAGGGAATCGATGGAGGAGTATCTCCGCAATGTGCCCGATTCAATTTGGATAGATGAGGCCTATTTGAGTCAATTGCCGCAACCCTTTGCCGTTGATCTGGCCGGGGAAGTTAATCGCCTGTTTTCAGGGTCATTGTTGACAGGTTTGGACGCTGGTCGTTACAATGTTTTGAATTCGATTGATCAATACGGCATCATTCACTTTGGTACACACGCGGAAATAAACAATCAGTCCCCGCTCTTATCGCGCTTTATTCTGTCTAAAGACCCGGAGAAATCCCACATACCCAATGACGGTTACGTTCACGTTTACGACCTCTACAACACCGAACTCAATGCAGAACTTGCGGTGTTGATGGCTTGCGAAACCGGTGAGGGGAAGAGGAGTGGCAGTGAGGGGATTGTCTCTCTTGCGCACAGTTTTGCCTATGCCGGTTGCCCCGGGGTGGTGATGGCCATGTGGAAAATCGATGAAAAAACCTCTTCCGATCTCATCAGGCAGTTTTATTTGGGTTTGAAAAACGAATTGCCGAAGAATGAAGCCCTGCGAAATGCCAAACTGTCTCATCTCGATAATTCTTCCCTGGAGCTCCACGCTCCTTTTTACTGGGCGGGACTCATATTGGTCGGAGATACAGACCCTCTGAGTCTGCCGGTAATGGCCGGCATTGACTACCTCAGTTTGTGGTGGTTCGCTTCCGTTCCCCTATTCATTCTGCTAATTATTTTTTACTTGAAAAAGTATCCCAAAACACGGGTAGTTGTCGAGAGCTGATTTTTATTCTGACAGTTCGAAGAATCGCTCCATCATTATCTGTGCATTCTCAGCATCTCGATTGTACATATGGCTGTAGTCTTCAGCAATTTTGGTAAATAATCTTTCAGCCTCTTCCCTGTTTTCAAGTTGCAGATACGTCAGAGCAGAAAACCACTGAGCTTTTTCTCGCACATAATCGGAACCGGAATTCCGCAAATCTTCAAAGACCTGGCCCGCTCGCTGGTGGTTGCCAAGTTCGTACCAGTTTACACCCATGTAAAATCGAATGGTGTCATTTTGAGGGACAGTTTCATTGAGGCCCATGAGGCGATCCAATGAGCTTCTGTAGTCTCCCTGTTTGTATTCGATCATAGCAAGGTCAAACTCCTTGTCGTGCTCATCGCTACTCATCAAGGTTGGAAGACCGGGATCTTTGTAGTAAACAGAGGCGATCATTTGTTCGTAGGGTGTGCCGACGGCCGGTTGGTACAGAAACCAAAAGGAAAGGACGACCATAAATGATGCGGCTACGGCCAGGGTGGTGTAGAGGTAAAACCGCCTGTGGTTTTTATTCTTCAACTGATGTTTGAGATGAAGCTCATCCAGTTTTTCCTTCAGAGCCCCTGCCTTAATGAAATCTACAATCTTTTTCTGGTTTTCGTATTCCTTTCTCAGTACATCGTCCTCACGCAGCCTTTTCTCAAAAGCCGCCTTTTCATCTTCGGACATATTGCTCATTAAGTATTTGTCTAACAACATTTGGATTTCTTCATTGTGGTTCATGATCTCGTAGTTTTATAGAATTCTTTGATTTTTTTAATGCAGCGGTATTTCTGGTTTTTTGCTGATTGGGGAGTCAATCCGAGTGCCTCTCCCACTTGCTTAAAAGATTTTTTTTCAAAATAAAACATCTTCAACAAGCTTCGGCATTTTTCATCAATTCGATTGTAAAAGTTCAACATTTCCGCAATCTGTTGCTCTCTCATTTCCATTTCTTCTCTGTCATCTGCATCGGGACCGTCCGGAGGATTCCAGGTCAATTCTGTGTGTTGTTTGGAGCCGGATTTGAGTTTGTCGTACCACTTGAATTTGCACAATTGCACCAGGTAAGTTTTGAAGTACCCCCTGAATTCGTATTTACCCTCTGTGATGTTGTGCCAGACGCTTATAACCACTTCCTGAAAAATGTCTCGTGCGTCCTCCTCCTGGCCTCCGTGGCTGCATATAAATCGACTCACTGTGTCATAGTATTCACTGTAAAGGAATTTAAATGCGCTCTCCTCATTGTCCCGGATGTCCTGGACCAACAGGGCTTCGTTGTTCGAGTAATCTTTGACGGGGGACTTTTTTAGTATTTTCAGCATATGCTACAGTTTATACTTACCCAAATACCGGAAATGCAGATTGACAATTTTTTAATATTTTCATATTCCGATTGAATTAAATCTGGTAAATATACCTAAATCTATTTAAATCAACCCCTGTTGCGAGAACAGGGGCTGATTTGGTTGGTTGCAATCACTCAGTTTCAGTTCTTGTTTTACCGCTTAAGTTTTGAGCAATATCCCTGGACATCTGGCGTGTGATCAAATTGAAATCGACGGAACCCTTTATCAGTTTGCCTATTTCATCATTGGTGTAGGCATTCCATTGCCTGCTGTTCATCTTTCTGGGTTCGGAAACAAAACTCGCTTTTGGTGTAGTGGTGAGGTGACCCGGGGTAGTGAGCCTGTCCTCGCCTCCAGGCCTGAGGCCATATTGTTCGCCATTAACAAAGTAGATGGGGAGTCCAAATTCATTTCCTACCCAATAGAAATTATTCTGACGGTTGGATTCATTGACATTGCGCATGGGATCGACAACCACTACGAGGTAATAGAATCCGGTTATGGAAGGCATTCTGTAGTTCCACAATAAAAGATCATCGAAAACCTCATGTCCCAGACTGGAATTGGGTGGTATATTGGCATTTGTCCATACACTTTGATCGGTCAATCCACTGGGGTGGTCACCAATTTCTCCATAGGCACCGTAATTGTTTGTAATCTCATTGTGGAGAATTACACCCCAGTCATCGGCATTAAATGGGTCCACATATGCGTAAATGTAATCCCAGGACGTAGAAGCGGGCAGAGTTTCTGAGCCGATGTTGTATATATCGTGAATGAGAAAGCGATTGCGTGGGTCACCTGAATTCCAGTCCACAAAATCAAACACATCCCACGGCACTAGATCGACACCTGTCACCGGTTGGTGGTTTTCGGGATCGAGGTCACCGGAGTCATTTTGCATGACAAAGAAGATAAATCCAAAATCGGGATCCACCATAAAGTCGTAATCTATCCAAATGTAGCCATCGGCACCCCATACCTCGCCCCATGAATTGATCACTTTGAATGCTCCCCGGGGACCTCTACTGTCATCGTACCCAACTATTGCCATGGCGTGCCGGGCGTGAATTCCGACATTGTTGAAGGTGGTGTGCCCGGTCAGCACTTCTTCTGATCTCCAATCCATAAAGTTATCCCCCAATCTGGCCCCAAATACCACCGGCCTGTTGTCTGCTATGTTCCTCTTGAGCGCTGTCACATCTCTTTCCACCTGCCTGAAATTGCTTATTTTGTTGTTTCCGGCACTTTGTGCCCAGGATGGGTCGGGAGCCTGACTGCAGTTTCCCACATTGATATAAGGTGCTACCGATTTGGATGCAACCCCTCTGTTGGCAAGTACTTCCATGGCAGGTTCGAAGGTGGTACCATCGCAGTTTGGACCTCTTAGCTGGAACGGGATATTTAAAAACAGGTCCAGCGCGCTGGTTTGATTGGCAGGATTGAAGAGGTCGGCCTGCCCCCAATTGTTGTCAATGGCGTTTATTGCGGTTTTTGCACTATATCCCACTGCCCAGGCAACACAGGTTCCGAATGCTCCCTGATCTCCTACAGGCGGAAATCTGTCGGTGAGATCATGAGCAGATGGCAGATTTTGATTGCCAAATGTGAATGAAATATCCTGTGGAATGCTGTCCGGATTTTCATTGTCGGCATTCCAACCGGTGGAAAATTCCGCTGTTCCCGGAGGTTGAATAACTGAAGGGCCGTCATCCTTACTGCATGCTTGAAAAAGGAGGAATGCAAGAACGACCATTCCAATGGTACTGAATTTTTGGGCGATGTTTTTCATGATTTAATTATTTAATTTGGTTAGATAATTTTTTG
>SKLY01000192.1 GCA_007121335.1 Saprospiraceae bacterium
GGTGCCCACACCCACAACCAGGTGAGTGATTTTGCCATTGGTCTGCTCCCACAATTCGGGCCCGGTGGTTTCGTAATGTGCCTGGGCATTAGACAGGTTGTCGTATTGATTAAACCAATAGGAGTTGGGCGTTTTTTCGCTGATATCCCTCGCCACACTGTAATAAGATTTCGGATCGTCGGCTTCTACATCGGTCGGACAAACAACTACCTCCGCCCCAAGTGCTCTGAGGATATCAATTTTTTCCTGGGATTGTTTGTCAGAGGTGGTAAAAACACAGCGATAACCCTTTACAGCAGCGGCAATGGCGAGTCCCATACCCGTATTTCCCGAGGTGCATTCCACAATCGTCCCGCCCGGCTTTATTTTTCCCTCTTTTTCAGCGTCTTCCAGCATTTTTAGGGCCATTCTGTCCTTTATGGAGTGGCCGGGATTGAAGCTTTCAATTTTTGCAAGCACCAGGGCATCGATATCACCTATGACCTTGTTTAGTTTGACCAATGGGGTGTTGCCAATGGTGCCCAGTATGTTTTTCTCGTAATTCATAAATGGTTTAGGTTTACCTGTTTTTTTATCCAAATAAATACGTTGAAATCGCATTAATGTTTCCCGCTTCCCCAATAGTTTAGCTCATACTGATGGTAAACTTTGATGCCTCCTTTTGATTCGAAGCTCAATTAATAGTGGAGAATTTATGTTCAGCACCACCTTTAAAATGCCGTGAATGCCACAACAGGGAATGAAAATGCGATCTTATTCCTCTTCTTCGGGCTGCAAATATCGCACTTTTACGAAAAACCTCGGATCAATTACCCCGAGATGATTGGCGAGACCATCCGAAACGATTAATATAATGTCGTCCGTATAGAGGGAAGCGGGAATCCTACCGGACACTTTACCAAATGCCCTCCGTCCAAACATGGGGTTCTCAATTTCGATAATGGAATTAATTGGTGCGGTGCGGTGGAGCACATAGAATCCGGCTGTGGATTTCCACTCCTGATTCCACACAGCCACACCTCTGTTTTCCCTGGAATTCAGCGAGGTATTGTCATTTCCAGACCAGGATTCTTCCATTCTTTCTTCGGTGGTGCCGATGTCCGGAATAAGACCCTCTTCAATAGCTGGGCCCCTGGTGGCGTGTTGTTCAGAGACATTGGTAGTCCTGGCGATGACTTCAGTCGTCCCACTGAGTCGGTAATACCCGAGTTTCAAATCAACACCCGGTTTCAAGTCGCCCGGCCCAATTCCGTTTAGCAATTGGAGTTGACCAACAGATAAGCCGCTGCGACGAGCGATGGAGAAAAAGGTGTCCCCTGAACGGATTTTGGTGCTGAGTACCCGGTGTTTGCCGGATGGCTTTTCAGCGCTTATGTGGCTTTGGCTCAGAGGAACTTTTAACTCCTGACCCACAGACAGCGTATGGAGCTCATCGGCTGTGTTAGCCGAACGGATGTCTGAAACTTTTGCATTGTGCAAACGAGCGACAGCGTAAAGGGTTTGCCCCGCCCTTATTTCGTGAATTACTGCCCAGCCATCCGATCCATGAGGAATTACTTCCTGCACTTCCTGTCCGATTAAAGATAAAGGCAGCACAAGGAGTATTATATTTAGGAATCGTTTTACCTTCGCCATTATAAGTTCGTTTTTGTATTCAACGACAAAAATATTATAAAAATTTATAATATTATAGATTATGTGGAAAAAAAATCGGCCTGTAACTGCAATTATTCCCGCCCGGCACGGCTCTTCGAGACTGAGGGCCAAGCCACTCATTAGTATTGGGCCCCGTCCGTTGATACAACACGTCTATGAAAATACCGTAAAAAGTAACCTGTTCGATCGCGTAATTATTGCGACCGATCACGAGGACATATTTGATCTCGCCAGATCTTTTGGTGCTGAAGTGGTAATGACGAGTTTGGATCACCGCAGTGGCACAGACAGGTGTGCTGAGGTAGCTCGAGATTTTGAGGATGACCAGATAGTCGTCAATGTCCAGGGGGATGAGATTGTGTTGAACTGGGATGGGATGGAGCAGTTGTTTGATCTTATGTTTGAGGGTTTTTTTGACGTGGGGACTCTGGCCAGCCCGATAGTACTGGATAGGGAGTTGTTCTCATCTCACACAGTGAAGGTGGTTTTTGACAAACTTGGCCGGGCTCTTTATTTTAGCAGATCTGCCATTCCCTTTGCAAGGGATTTGAAAGAAAGCGAATGGATTAATTCCTTTTCGTACTACCGGCACATCGGCGTTTACGCATATACCAACAGGGTGCTTCAAGATATGGCAGGTTTGACACCGGGGGCACTGGAGGAAGCCGAAAAGCTGGAACAACTCCGCTGGATGGAGCACGGTTATGATATCGGAGTGGTGGAGAGCGCCCTTTGGGACAGTATAGGCGTGGATACGGAGGAAGAACTCAAAAGAGCCAGAACTGAACTAGATTCTGCGAGGTGATCATTGTTTATGAATTGAAGTTTTCTAAACTGCAAACCCGGTTAAAAGGATTACAGTTGAAAGTAGAAAGTTCGGAAAGTACAAAGTTTGGAAAGTACAAAGTCCATAATTGCGGTTAGGTTTTGAAGGAATTTCCGTGTAGGGACGCAATGGCTTGTTTGTTAGTCAATTACGAATTACGAATTATGAATTACGAATTGGGGTTTCGGTCGATAATTCGGGGGTTCTGACAGAAATGAGGGATTTTAGGGTGATTCTGTATGTAGGATATTTATTTCTCCCCCAAAGCGTCGCCTGCCCCCCCCAATGCTTTGGGGGGGGCAGAGCCGCAGAGCCGTAAAGGAAGACGCAAAGGATTTATTTGACAATTGAAATGACGGATAGGATTTGAAAAAAATCTTTTGTAGGGACGCAATGCCTTGCGTCCTATACACCCCTATATCCATTGAATAGTTGACAATGCCCTCAAGGGTTGCCTGCCCCTTAATGCTTTGGGGGTAAGTGCAGTGAGTAAATAGGAAGATAAAGAATCACCGCAGAGATCGCGGAATTCGAAGGGTTGTTAATAATTGGTAGAAATGAAAAGGGTTCACCGCAGAGATCGCTAAGTACGCAGAGGTTTCGCGGAGAATTAATTGACCAAAAGTCTTGGCGACTTCCTTAGCGTCCTTACCGTACTCCCCACTCTCAAAGCTTTGGGGGCAGGCGGAGATATCTGTAGATACGCACGGCCGTGCGTATTTGTCCTACCATAAATTCCATACATCAAAATTCATGTCAACAACCGGTAGTCATCTTTTTACGATTTAAGAATTTTAATCAATCATAAGCAATTGGTTAGTAGCTTGTTGGGTTCACCGCAGAGTTCGCGGAGAAAGTGCAGAGAAAAGCTCAGCGACTTCCTTTGCGTCCATCGCGTCCTCGGCGGTGAGAGTCCGGACTGAAAAACCCGCCAGATTGCCTCCGAAATGCTATTCGCCAGAGAAATCCCCCAAAAATAACAACCCCAATAAATTGATAAAATACCGAAGATAAGATACTTACGCTTTCAAAAGCCATCAGCCATGAACCATCAACCATCAACTGCTCTGCCATCAACCATCAACTAACTAACCATTTTTATCTGATCATCACAAATCCCTACTACTAAAGGCAAAAGGCAAAATTGACTTTGAAGAAGCCAGTATTATTACCGGGCCTCTGTCCACACCCAGTATTATCCGAATGGGACTTTTTTGGCGTTCCTCCAGATCGACGAGTACCTGGGCGCAAAAACCACAGGGGAAGACTGGACTCTCGAGATTGTCATTCAAATTTTTGGCAGCCACGGCTATCGATTTTACGCCAATTCCGGGATTTGATCCCATCGCGGTAAAAAGTGCGACCCGCTCGGCACAAAGTCCGGCGGGGAAGGATGCATTTTCCTGATTGGACCCCACCACCTTTTGGCCGTTCTCAAGTATAAGACAAGCACCTACTCTGAAACCGGAATAAGGTGCATAAGCATGGTCTCTTTCGTCAAATGCGCACTCAAGCAATTTTCTGTCCTCAGTTGTCAGGTGTTGAAGACTTCCAAATTCCTCGTACTTTATTTTTCGCTCTCTTTCTTTTTTGCTCATGGATAGATTATTAGCCTCAACTACTTTCAGTTTAATGGAAGCGGATTCTCCGGTATGGCTTTATTGCCGGTAAAATCACAATATCCTGTACTGTCCTTGCAAATTCCAGTAGAGTGGATGATACATCAAATATTGTGCCCTATTAGGAGACCGGGCCAGGGTTGCGATGTACTTTTCTAAGCTGGCAAAAGAATGAGCCGGATTCTTAATTAGTTCCCATTGTCCTTTTTATACAAAAGGCCTTTGAAAAGCAGTTCTGCTGCGGCGATATTGGTTGCCAGGGGTATATTGTGCACATCGCAGATTCTCATAAGCATTTGTACATCGGGTTCGTGGGGGTGTTTGTCCAGTGGGTCTCTGAAAAAAACGATGAGGTCCAGTTTCTTCTCGGCGGCCATTGCGGCAATTTGGGCATCCCCACCCAGTGGACCGGAGAGGAGTCGGGTCACCGTAAGGCCGGCGTTCTCTACCAAGCCTCCCGTGGTGTTGGTGGCCACCAGTTCTACTTTGTTGAGTACCGGTTTGTAATTGAGCAAAAAAGAGACCATGTCCGCTTTTTTACCATCGTGGGCTATTATTGCTACGCGCATATTGTGTAGTTGGTTATTTCCACTGCAAAACTACTTACTTAATGCCACTTGAGACCACTTTTGCGAAAAAATTGCACTCCGGCTTCAGTAGTCATGAGCAAATCTAATTTTTGGGCAGGAACCGGCTAACATAAAATTTGCTGGGTAGGGGATTTTTCAAAACTGCTGTGATTTGGTAGAAAGTGGTTGGCTATCATTAAACCCGGATTATTGAACTGGTAGGTTGTACCGGGAGGCTATAAATCCTGGTCGAAAAACAGACTCCGGTCCTGCGGTTTTGGGGAAATATATCTTTTGAAGGGGCTGCAGAAAATTCTTTGATGTGTTTGTATAAGTATTTGACTCTCTTTGATTAATGGAAATGTATCCAAAATAAGATGCAAATGTAAAGATCAGATTATGAGTAGATTGTAAGGGCGATCGTATTCAAAAAATTATTATAACTTTGCATACTTTTTGATGGAGTCAGAGTTTTTGAGCTCGCGTATTCATCATTTGTAATTTTTTGGATTAAGAGTCGGAGTCTATAGCCGGCAGAAAATATGTATTAATGTCGATAAGAGCTGCCATAAAGGGAGTAATGGGCTATGTGCCGGAAGACGTACTCACCAACAGCGATCTGGAAAAACTAGTTGACACCAA
>SKLY01000206.1 GCA_007121335.1 Saprospiraceae bacterium
CAGCATTTCACTGCGCCGGCTGAGGTTGGTCGAAAAGTGAAAATTGCAGTAGGTGCAGGCCTTCCGGCAAAATGGTATGTGTATGTATATCCCGCTCATGTCATTCAAAGATACGGAAATGGTAACGACATCTAGCTCGAATATTTTATCCCAGCCGTTCGCCATGGGTTTTTTTCTCAAAACGCCTCCACATTTCCATGATTTCAATTTGCAATCAGCGAACAGGAATGCGGTTCAGGGGTTCTAAACATTAAGCGGGAAAAAGCTCACTTTGAAGAAAACAGCAATGGAGTGAAAAACAATGACAGAACATTTCTCAGTTGGAGCGGTGGAAAGGATTCCGCCTTTGCCCTTTATACACTTAACAAAAAAGGCAAACGGGTTCCCGATTTGCTACTGACAACCGTGGACGAAAAAAGCCTCAGAGTGCCGATTCACCACATTCCCGTGAAGTTGATAAAAGAGCAAATCAGGGCAACCCGAGTCGAAGGAGAAATCCTGAAATTACCGGCCAATGCCACCAATTGCGATTACGAACACATCTGGTCCGAAAAACTGACAAAACTCCGGGACGATGGATACCGGTTCGCTGCTTTTGGAGATATTTTCCTCGAAGACATCAAAGCATACAGAGAAAAACAGTACAGTGACACCGGAATCCGGCCGATTTTTCCGATTTGGGGAATGGACAGCCACCAATTAATTCGCGATTTTATCGATCTTGGATTTAAGGCTGTAGTGGTTTCCCTCGACCTTTCAAAAATGGATGCTTCATTTCTGGGGAGGGAAATCGACCATGCGTTTTTAAAGGACCTTCCCCCGGGAGTGGATCCCGCCGGAGAAAATGGAGAATTCCACACATTCTGCTACGATGGGCCGTGTTTTAAAAAGCCCGTACTTTTCGAGAAGGGAGAAAAAAGCACCGTGGTTGCGGGAAGTGGTCCGTATGCAATGGAAATGGCGCGGTGGGAGATTGGACCTTTTGCCAAATAGCCATAGTTCCGCAAGTTTATTCTAAATCTTTCACCCTCACTCAATCGAATAAAAACCGGGGCACTCTTTTCGTTTAAGAAGAAACAATATGTTTTTGCAACATTGTTGCATTTATGAAATCTTTACCTATATTTGCATCATCAAGGGTCAAACTAATTTAGAGCCGGCTGATAAAAATTTTTACAGAACTGTAGCCACAAAACGATATTGACAATGATAAAAAATGAGCCATTGGTTGCTGAGAATGCTTCGATCGGAAATTCTCCAAAGCAGTTATTTGAGATACACGAGGCGAACAAAAACATCGCGATTTATCAAAGGGATACCTCCGGGCTAAAGCAAGAGTTAGAAAACCTGACCGGCCAAAAGATTGAGTTTAGAAAAAGCGGGACACCCGGCCAAATTGTGGATGCCTTAAAGGAGTATCTCACAGCCTTTCCGTTTGAAACTTCTGCCATCAGAGCCGACATTGAATTTCTTTTAAATGTTTTTCAGAAAGTTTCTGAATCAGAGACCTTTAAAGTGTTTTTTGCCACCATTAACAACAACATGTGCAGGCGATTTCACACCGATGTCAATGATTTGCGGCTTTTGTGCACCTACATAGGCGAGGGGACTCTGTGGCTGCCCGAAGAGAATCTCAACCGGAATGCACTCGACAGCATGAAGGACAACGAGAATATAGTAAAAGATGAATCCATGATTGGGAAAGTCTCATCAGGGGATGTCGCCATTTTGAAAGGATGTATCTATCCGGCTGAAGGAACCAGGGCCGTGGTCCATCGCAGTCCGACCATTGAGGAATCGGGCCGGGAGCGTCTTTTACTGAGAATTGACACTGAGGAATTTATGACTTCACTTTGATTGTCAGCTACTGCTTTTTTAGGAAAAAACGTGCACACTTTAAATAATAAACACAAGAAGATGAATAGTATTCAACAAAAGTTACCGGTAACAGTACTCAGCGGATTTTTGGGAGCCGGAAAGACCACCCTGCTCAACCATGTGCTACACAACAAAGAAGGATTGAAGGTAGCAGTCATTGTAAACGACATGAGTGAAGTGAATGTGGATGCCAGGCTGGTCGAAAACGAAAACACACTTTCGCGCACCGATGAGAAGCTTGTAGAGATGAGCAACGGCTGTATTTGCTGCACGCTCCGGGAAGATCTGATGATTGAAGTTGAGAAATTGGCCAGGGAAAAAAGGTTTGACTATTTACTGATTGAGAGTACGGGCATTAGTGAGCCGGTGCCGGTTGCACAAACCTTCTATTACGTGGACGAAGAAAATGGAATCGATCTGTCTCGCTTCAGCTATGTGGACACCATGGTCACTGTAGTGGACTGTTTAAACTTTTTCAAGGATTTCGGAACGAATGAACTCCTCCGGGACCGGGATCTGACTGATATGGAGGGTGACTTTCGAACAATAGTAAACCTACTGGTTGACCAGGTAGAGTTTGCCAACATCATCATCCTGAATAAAACCGATCTGGTGGATGAGAAGACCAAAGGATTGTTGAAAGCTGCAATAAAAAAGCTGAATCCAACTGCGCGAATAATCTATTCAGAATTTGCCAGGGTAAATCCGGAACACATTCTCAACACCGGACTGTTCGACTTTGAAAAAGCACTGACATCAGCCGGCTGGCAAAAAGAACTGGAAGCAGAAGACCACAACCCGGAAACCGAAGAATACGGGATTGGCTCTTTTGTCTTCCGCGACCAAAGACCTTTTCATCCGGAGCGTTTTTGGAACTATCTTAATAAACACTACCCGTCAACTGTTATCAGGGCCAAGGGTTTGTTTTGGTTGGCCTCCAGACCGGCCGAGGCATTGAACTTTTCACAGGCAGGAGGGTCTTCCCGTCTGGAAAAAGCGGGTGTATGGTGGTGCAGTATGCCTTTTGACCAAAGAATTCAATATGAAGCATATATCGAAAACAAGGAGTATATCGAGAGTAAATGGAGTGAGAAGTGGGGTGATCGCACCAATGAATTGGTTTTCATAGGGCAGGATATTGACAAGGACAAGATGATAGCCGACCTGAAAAGTTGTTTGTTACAAGAAAGCGAATACCCACTTTTTGAAAAAAGGATGCATTTCAATGATCCCTTTCCAATAGATCAGTGAAACGCCGGGTCAAATCTCCCCCCTCTTCCATTTTTCAACAGGGGTAGTGTCGTGATTTTTCATGCCGTGGTACAAACCAACTCCAAACACAATAACGCTTACGAGTAGAGCCGTCCACCAAACCAGCGACTGGTCATCAGGAAGGCTGAAAACTATAGCAATGAGTCCCCAGGTCGCGACAAAAGTGGTTTCTCTCATGTTGCGGTGGAAAGTGAGAAATATGTAAATAGCCCCGGCAACGACCAGGACGAGGGCCGCCCAAATGGACTCATCAATTCCACCTCCTTCCCAACCGGAGGCTTTTAGAAATACAGCAACGTTTAAAACGGTTGCCAAAATCACCCAGCCGGTGTAAATACAAATGGGCCACCAGACCAGTGCAATTTGCCGGACAGGCGCATCCCAGATTTCCAACCGTAGATTGATACAGAGTTTGATGAGCGAAAATAACAAAACGAAGATGAGCAGAAGAGACAACAAAATTTGATCACTTGTCCAGGCAATTATCCATCCGGCATTTGCCAGGTTGGAGATAAAAAACCAAATCCCCGCGGGTTGAAGCGACTGAAGATCCTTTTCCGGGCTTCTACCCACCCATTGGTACACCACAAAGCCGATTAGAAGTAAGTAAATAAGCCCCCAAATGGAAAAAGCGTAACCGGCAGGTGTAATCAGGGTAGGATACTTTGCGCTTATTTCTCCCACAGTGTTGTCTGCCATACTGCCCGAACCGTAGAGGTAATTCACCACCAGTACAAGCAAGAGAGAAACCGTATTAAGCCAAAGTAGTAGTGTGTTTTTCATACATTTATTTTTCTACCGGGAACAGGAAAATAACCGTCGATTTATACTCCTCCGTTTTGTGTGACAATGTTTTGTGTACTATGTGATTCGGTTCCTATTTTTGAACCGGACCACTGAAAAACACAGACTCCGGTCAATTGTTGCAGAAACGCAGGGTTTGTAGGCCAGCATTTAAATGCTTATTTTTGCTGAAAATCAGTCCAATGGCTCAATCTTTAGCACATCTGCTCCGGTCGGTTTTGATTGCAATCCTGTTTTGCACCCTGGGTTGCGCGCCCGGAAGCATACCCGGAACAGTTATCCAGGTTACAGATGGGGACTCTTTCCACATAGCTGCCGGGGGTGAGCGCTATGAAGTGCGGTTAAACGGTATTGATTGTCCCGAATTGGACCAGGCATATGGAATCGAAGCCACAGCTTTTGCAGCCGAATACCTCTACCACCTGGTGGAGTTTAAAATACGGGATAAGGACCGATACGGCAGATACATTGCAGATGTGTACAAGGATGGAACGTGGATAAACCGCGAACTGGTGGAACAGGGACTGGCCTGGCACTACACACAGTATTCCGATGACAAGCGACTGGCGCGTTCGGAGGAGGCTGCCCGCTCTGCAAAACGCGGCCTTTGGGCGGATGATGATCCCACTCCACCCTGGGAATGGCGAAGAATAGGCGGGGCTTCTGCCCGACAATCCGGGGATTTTCCGGCACCGAGTCCCGCATTTCTCCAGTGGAGCATGGCCAATAATTCCGAAGTGCAGGATACTGCCTTTGTGTGCAACAGTCCCGGTGCCAGAGCATACCACCGCAATCACCAGTGCAGGTTTTTGCAAAACTGTAGCAGGGAAATTTACTGGAAAGCGGCTGAAATGGCCAGGGAGAAAGACAGAACGCTCTGCAATTACTGCCGCTGGAAATACTGAATCCAGTCGGCGGAATCGTAAATGATCACACTTTCAGTATATCGAAATGAAGTTTGTGAACAATCACTCACAGCAATAAATAACTTTTAGATTCATCTTTTTCAGGAGAGGAAGAATGCCTGGCTGATTGCAGAAAGGATATATAAAACTAAAAATCTTCGTAATTAACGACTCATGAAAATGTTGGTCTAATTCTAATCAGAATTTGCCCCTGGGTTAATTTTTGCCGATTGCAATTCAATATTTCTTACTTTTTGTCTTGATACAAAAAGTAACAATCCCCAAAGCTTTGGGGACAAGGCCCCACCCCCCAATGCTTTGGGGGGGGGCAGGCACGTATGAATTTGACTAAAAAATTGGCCCCTCACCTAAAAGTTGTCAAACTTGTTCATAGGAATTTGCTAAGCACCATTACTGAGGGAAGAATCAGGGTTGGTACAGTTTGTTTCTATTGATTCCCTGAATCTTTTTGTCCAATTCCTATGACCTTCAGACACTGACAACTTTCTTAACGGTGAGAAACCAATTTTTCTTAACGCCAAATTCATAAAGGCCCGGAACAATGGGGTTCATCCAAATTTGTAGAAATTAAATCTCTTAGCGGTGGTTGAGTTATCTAAGCGAAACTATAAGATGATGGATTTTAAGGAATCTAATCTTTGAACCTCCTCAAATCACGCAATTCAATAATTGCCTCACATCACCCAAATCCTTCTCCGCAATTATCAACTTTATACTTCCCATACTTTCCTGATATCTAATAGAATAGGTTCACAGATTTAAAGTACAAATCCTAATCATCCGATGAAAAATATCAGTTGAAGGACTAGGGGCATTAAAAAAGGGGGCCATTACGACCCCCTTGTAAAAACTATCATAACTATATCCAACAACTTTTAATCTGCGTGTACATGCACTGCGGTCCTGGTCACATTGCCATGGGCGTCTTCAGCCCAAATAATAAGGTCATAGTGTCCATGGCCTTCAGGAAGTACCATTTCGTTATCTCCGGTTAGAATTTCCTCAAGATTCAATGAAGCTACAGGTGGCAAATCGGCACCGCTCGCATCGATTCTGCGGGATTCACCCCAGACTGCCTCCAGTTCATGCACCACCTGACCTGGGTTGAAATCATCATGCAGGTCTTGATCTACCAATCGAATCCATATAAATGCAAGATCACCGGCTTCATTGCCTTCTCCCTGTGCAATGGTTCCTTCAACAGAAAGTGCCTCACCACCATGTCCGTGGATTTCTCCATCGTGAAGGTTGGTGACTTCAACTGCCGGTGCGTAGGTTCGGTTGATGTAAAACCGGTTGGTTACCATTTCATCACCCGTGGTCTCATTACCGAAAATATCACGTGCAGCAACAGTAAAATCGTAGGGACCGGCGATAACCTCACCATCAATACGCGAGGTGGAACCCTCCCAGTAAATATCCGTGCGCCAATCATCGACATTCACAAAATTGGCACCCTCATCAATCACGAGGTGTTCTTCGGTAGCAGAAGAACTGTGAACCTCAAGGACATTTAAAAGATCGAATCCGTGATCGACCTCACCGAGAAATTGGGTAGAAGTCCCAACGTGAATTTCGTCTATACCGGCAGGATCTTCCACGCTGAATCTAACGTGTATATGCTCGGTACTGGCACTTCTGGACTCTCCGTGATCAGGTCGATAGGAATCCCTGTCCTCTGCAAATCCAATAAGCGGAGCATTGCCATCGTCACCGGAGCCATTGTCATCGTCATCCCCACAGGCGTAGAACAACACAAGCATACCGCTCAAAAGCATCAAAAATAATCCATTCTTAATCATAATCTAGTAGTTTTTATTTGTGCAACATTGTTGCAAAAATAGGACGACATTATTTCTCCACAAAATCAGGACCGATTTTTTTTAAAAAAAACTACCGAATTGAGGACTTAAAACGGGACTTCAAAACATAGAAACATCAGTAAAAAGCTATTTTTCAGAACATTGTGAGTTTTTCTCCCTTCGCAAAATAATTTGCGAAGATGCAATACATCCCTTTGGCAAGAGAAAACCTCAGCCGGTCCGATAAATTTCCTGAACTTTACGCCTTCCTTACTTTACTGCGCTTATTCTGCTATAAAAACTTTTTCCTGCAATTCCACATCACCCGACCGAACTACCATAAGGTACATACCCGGTGTCAGGCCACTTGCTTCTACCCGGTTACCGCTTTGGCTGATAGTGCCGCTGCGGACCATTTTTCCCACTGAATCGAACAAATAAAATTCGTGCTCATTGCCTTGTAGTTCCTCCAGTCCGGCGACATAAAAAGTTCCGGTGGAGGGGTTGGGAAATATTTTCAGAGAATGGGCCTGTGGGTCGGATGTGGAGGTAATGGTGTTGCCAAACACAGTGATATTGTCGTACCGGTTGTTTCCATTTCCCTGGTCGGTATTACCCTCATAGGTTATCCTGACCGCAAAATTGGGGTTGTCTTCAGCGCCCTCGACCTCAGTCAGATCAATTGTATGAGTGACATATTCTTCAGTAATCCCGATTTTTTCCGGGAAGATTTCCTCATTGCTGAAGTTTATCCCATCCACAGTATATTCAAACCTATTGTAAAGCATCCCCTGACCGCTTCGGTGGACATCGAAAGTAAGCACTATATCTTTTGCACCGTTGGTTGGAATTTGGATGATCAACGCCCGTCCTTCCGATCGATTGCGAACGCGCAGTGCAGCACCCGCGGGATAATCCAATTGAGTATTGAGGTCACTTCCATTTACATAATCATCCATGTATCCCTTTGTGACATTTGGGTCCTCTTCGTAATCCGGCAAAAACCCGTAAAATATGATGGGTTTGTCTCCGGGCACATTGGAGTAATCGGCCTCTACTTCCTCTATGGTACCCACAGGAATTCCATTGAAATGCCAGTAGTGTAAAAGCCCGAGGGGGAAATCTGAGAGGTTTATTTCCAGTGTGGTATCCGATTGAATTTCCACCTGCCGGTCAAAGGGAATAAAACCCTCCTTTTCAGCCCTCAAATGGTACTCGCCTCTCACTCTTTCAAAAGCCACTACACCATCCTGATCCGTTAGCTCCAACTCTCCGTCAAAGCTAACTTCCACATTCTCAAGCGCCCCTTCGCTGTCGACTACTCTTACTTCAATCTGCAGATGCTCCAGCACTTCCAGCCTTACCGTATCTTCAAAACCACCCTCATCGGTTCTTACAATTATATCAGAAAATCCTGCAGCAACTCCTGTGGCCACTCCATTCTCATCAATGGTTGCCACAGATTCGTCTTCCGACCTCCAGCTCACCTCCTGATTTTCGGCACCGGGAGGTAGAACAGTGGCGGTAAAGGAGAATGTCTCTCCCACGGGAATTTCTGTATCACCTTCATTAATAACCACTCCGGAAACAGGTTCGTCCAGAGGCGTACCCTCCAGTACCACGTTATCAAAGCGGTTGTTGCCATTGTCGGCTGTATTTTGCTCTAAAAACCGGATTACAACAGCAAAATCTTCATTGTCGTTGGCTTCAGCTATGTCTGAAAAATCAAATTCCACCAGTCGGTAGTCGGTGACGATGTCGATGGTGTCACCATAAGGCTCAAAGGTCTCTCCATCGGTGGTGTAATAAAGCACTTGCTTCAACATGCCCTGCCCCGACCGCTCGGTGGCATAACTCAACCGCAGATCTTCGTATCCGCGCGAATTCAATGCAATCAACAATTCACCGTTGATGGAGGGATTGCGCGCTCTGATTCCCCTGCCGGCCGGTTCTTCTTTTCTGGCATTGATATCAGTCCCTCCCACATCATCCATTATACCAATGTTATCGCCAGCCTCATCAATTTGTCGATATAATATGAAGGGAGCCTCAGTTCCGGAAAAGTAATCTGCATGCACGGTGTCCAGCACTCCATCGGCCTCGTTAAAGTGCCAGTAGTGGACCAGTTCTATTTCTCGAATGGGGTTACCCTCAAGGGCGATATTGTCAAAGCGGTTGTTGCCACTTGTCCCCGTATTTTGACCCAAAAATCTGATTTTTACTGCAAAATCCGGATTGTCATTGGCCTCGGGTATGTCTGAAAAGTCGAAATACTCCAATCTGTAATCAGTCGCCACTTCAATGGTATCTCCAAAGGGTTGAAAATTTTGACCATCGGTAGTGTAGTAAAGCACCTGGTAGAGCATGCCGGAACCGGTCCGCTCCGTGGCATAAGTCAGCAATAAATCCTCATATCCCTCCGAATTGAGTTCTATGAGGAGCTCCCCGTTTTCTGAAGGGTTGCGTGGGCGTATTCCCCGGCCATCGTCGAATCCCAGGCGGGCATTTATATCCGTACCTCCGACATCGTCCATGATACCGATATCGGGGCCATCCTCATCAATTTTTTGGTAGCGAATGACAGGTGCATCGTCGCTTTCAAAATAATCAGCCGGCACATCGCCCAAATCTCCGTCGGCTTCATTAAAGTGCCAGTAATTCACCAGTCTTTCGCGAAAGTCAGCCAAATGAAGGGTAATTGTGGTATCTGAAGTCAATTCTATCTCCCGGTTCAGGGGTAAAAAGTCAGGATCCTCCACAGTCAATTGGTAAACTCCTGCGCCGCGGTGAAATACCACTGCTCCATCTGGTCCGGTTTCCAGTATCTCGCCGTTCAATCCAACTTCAACACCCTCGACCAAACCAAACCTGCTTTCCAATTGCACTTCCAGTTCAAAGGGCGCAATGACCTCCACAGTTGCAGTATCTTCAAATCCACCCTCATCGGTGGATACGATCACGTATGTAGTGCCGGGAGACTGAGCAGTCACTAAGCCGGTTTGAGAAACAGTAGCTATCGCATCGTCTTCTGACCTCCATTCCACCTCGCGGTTGGTGGCGTGTAGCGGCAAAACCTCCGCGGTTAACTGTGCACTGTCACCGGTTACGAGCGTCAGTTCCCGGGGATCTAATTCTACCCCTTCCACATCGGCTCCCAGAGGAATGCCGTCCAGGGCGATATTGTCAAACCTGTTGTTACCGCTATCCCCTGTATTTTGACCCAAAAACCTTATTCGCACAGCAAAATCAGGATTGTCATTGACTTCGGTAATATCCGCAAAATCAAACCAGACGAGGTCGTAGTCGCCGGCCACTTCTACAGTGTCACCGAAGGGCTGATAGTTCTCCCCATCCACGGTGTAGTAGAGCACCTGGTACAACATACCGGAGCCGGTTCGCTCTGAAGCATAACTCAGCGTTATGTCGCTGAATCCGGCGGTACTCATTTTTATAAAGAGCTCCCCATTAGCGGAGGGGTTACGAGGTCGGATACCACGTCCTGCGTCTTCATTGTTTCTCGCATTGATCGAGCTGCCACCCACATCGTCCATAATGCCAATTTCATCACCATCGGGATCTATTTTTTGATAGCGCAGAAAAGACGGGGCATCTGGTGGGAAGAAATCAGAGAAAACAGTGTCCAGCTCCCCATCCGCCTCGTTGAAATGCCAGTAATGTATGAGAGCGGGAGGCTCTGAGATCGGGTCTCCCTCCAGTACGATGTTGTCAAATCGGTTGTTGCCATTGCTGGTGGCATTTTGCTCCAAGAACCTTACGACCACGGCAAAATCCGGGTTGTCATTGGCCTCCTCGATATCTGAAAAGTCAAAATTCACCAATTCATAACTGGTGGTTATATCCACGGTGTCGCCAAAAGGAATAAACTCCTCGCCGTCCAGAGTGTAATAAAGAACTTGCCGAAGCATACCCGAACCTGATCGCTCCGTGGCGTAAGAAAGGCTCAAATTCTCGTGATTCTCACTGTTCAGGGTTATCAGTAACTCGCCGTTCACAGATGGGTTTCTGGGGCGAATACCGTTTCCGGCGTCAAATCCAAGTCGGGCATTTACATCCGAACCGCTCACATCATCCATAATACCAATGGGAAGACCATCCGGGTCAATTTGCCGGTAGAGCACAAAGGACGACTCATTGCTGTGGAAATAGTCTGCATGAACAGTGTCCAATTCACCGGATACATCATTGAAGTGCCAGTAATGCATAATCTCCTGCGCCTGAAGACTGCAGGTGAACAACATTGCCGGTATAAGTAAGAATTTAATAGTCCGTTTCATATATTAGTGGTTTTGGCACAAATATGTAAAAATCTCCTATAACCTTCAATTAAATGTATGTTAAATTTGGCCCCTGGAGGAAAAAACCCTTTACTCAGAATATGATATCATAAAAATTCGGAATCTATGCCTGCCTAAATCACTTTGTTACAACACATAATTCAGCCAAATAACAACAATTGCAACATTAGTAACCCTTTTTGAAACAAAATGAGGGCCTTCGGGCTGGGATTTCATCAGATATTTGCACCAGATTCTTTTACACAATTTGGTGGATCTCTCTGCACGAGTAAATATTACACAACGGGATAAAAGGTCGCACAGGCGAAATTTTCAATCACGTTGCTCTTTACTCTGGATTAAAACCCCTGGCCTATTACAGGAACTTACATCAAAATAGCAGAGAGGTCCTTTTTTTATTAAAAAATGAGATTCCTACTGTTACAAAAAACTGCCTTTAATTCTCCTCTCCCTTCCTGTTTTTCAGGAAAATGGCCATAATGTTACATAAGTGCACCTTTTTGAAACAATAGTGCAACATGGCCACGGTAAGTGGTCGGATATTTGTGTCGGATTCTTTTTGATGTAGAACTGTGTATCCCCGTCCGAACTATCCGGCTTACAACATTCTGAATATTCCTGAGATATAATTCAATTTGGGTGTAAGCACTTAATGGAATGAAATTAAGCCTAATTACGCAGGGCGGGGATACCAGTTCTTTTAAAAAATCCCCTTATCAACCGTCGTAGCCAAAAGATCATCGAGGTTTTCCCTCCTGCGAATCAGATAATCTTTTCCCTTGTAAATTAACACTTCGGCCGGTCTGGGCTTGCTGTTGTAGTTGGACGACATATTGAATGCATAGGCGCCGGCATTTAGGAATGCCACCGTATCACCGGGTCTTAGTTCAGGCATTTTTCTGCGCTTTGCAAAATTGTCGGTCTCGCAGATGTACCCAACCAGATCGTATTCTTTCAACCTTCCATCCGGATTGCTCAGATTGAGCATTTCGTGTTCGGTGTCGTAAAACATGGGGCGCAAAAAGTGGTTGAATCCGGTATTTAAGCCGGCAAAAGTCCCGACAGGTCCCTTCTTTATGGTGTTTACCGTAGTCAAGAATACACCACACTCACTAACCAGAATTTTCCCCGGTTCCGTAAGTATTTCAATATTCCTTTGAAAATGTTCCTCCAACCAGCTTCTCTTTTTGCTAATAAATTTCCCCAGTAATTCCAGGTTTGAACTACTTCCACCGCGCCAATAGGGCACTTTAAAGCCACTTCCAATGTCCAGGTATCGTATATCGGGAAAATGTAGGGCGTGGTCGAACAACACCTCAATGGCCCGGAGGTACTGCTCGTCATCCTGGATATCGGATCCCACGTGAATGTGCAGCCCTTCAACCGGTATGGAGTGTGTTTTTGTCAGGCGAAGGATATCCCGAAGGTGAAAAATCGATATGCCAAATTTTGAATGCTCGTGGCCGACGGAAATCTTTTCATTGCCCCCGGCGTAAACATGGGGATTGAGTCTGATACAAACGGATTGCCCGGGGTGGTGCTCACCAATGTATTCCAGCGCCTCCAGGTCTCCTACATTAATCCTTACCCCTTTTTCCACTGCAAAATCATAGTCTTCGGGACCCACCATACTCGGTGTGAAAATGATGTCCTGCGGTTGAAATCCCGCCATCAATCCCAGTTCCAATTCCTCTACAGAAACCACATCCAGCCCTGCACCCAGCTTTTTCATAAACCGTATGATGTTGATATTGCTCAGGGCTTTGCAGGCATACATGATCCTCAGTTTTTCAGGGCCGAGGGCAGATTTCATCATGTGGTATTGTTCAGCAATTTTTTCCGCTACATACACATAGAGTGGGCTCCCGTATTTGCCAATCAACTCATCGGGGGACACACCTCCTGTCAAGTTATCGTCTTCTCTTTTTTTCATCATTCAGCCAGGATTCCCGCAAAGATATTCCAAATGCTGCTTTCAGACGGCATACAGACAGGCCTAAACCAAAATAAAATGCACAAAGCAGATTAGTGGCATGATCAGGAATATCACAGGAGTTTTAGGAAATGAAGGGTCAATAGCTCGCCCCTTGTGTAGACCGGAATCACTCAACACCAGATCTGTGCGAAAAGGCCAGTTTTTTCAGCAACACCACATCCACCATCATGTGAGCAACTGCAGCACTCAAAATCCCCACCTCCTCTGTCAAGTATCCCATGCCGGCAATAAAGAAGCACATGGCAATGCCGTAAATGGTGATTCTCCAGTTCATCGGATTGAGGTACCCGTGGATGGCTACAAAGAAAATGGCCGTAATCCATATTCCGAGTAGGGGTTGCAGTCCTCCACGGAAGAAGAGCTCCTCTCCGAATCCCGCACAGAAGGACAAAAACCACACATCACCAATACTCAGGTTCAGGCTCCGGATAAGGTCGCTGTACTTCGCATAGACCCCCCGCATAAACCGCCTTTGAACAATGAACCAGGCCACATACCCACACACCAGGCCGTAGATCAGACCCGTCAGAATTTGAACGGGAATACTATAGTGGCCCCGCAAAAATTCAATCACGGACTCCTCCCGCACAAACCAAATCAGCACAAGCCCAGAAAGGCCAAATCCTAATATGGTAATGTAACCGAGCACTCGCGGATTCCTGAAATCAATTTCCATCTTGCAAAAGTAAGCAGTAAAAAATTACCGGTACACAATGTCCTACTTTTCCGGAGCCGTCCACTCAATCAGGCTTGTATGAGAACGAGGGAACCGGAGATTGATGTGACGGAAAGTTGTGAAAAGCTGTCTATGGTGGACTTTTGTCGAAAAACCACAGTCCAAACTCCAAAACTCCTTATATTGACCCCTCAAATCAAACTTCAGCAAGAATGAAAACCTTCAGTTTTTTAATATTGGCGCTCTCCGTGAGCATGGTATCCTGCAATTTTTTAAGTCAAAAAACCGTGCAGGGCGATGGAGAAATGAGCCTGGAAGCGCGGACGATAGGTGAATTTACCCAGCTTGAAGTAGCCGGCAACTTCACGGTTAAACACAGCATTTCCTCCGAGCCTTCGCTGGAGATCAATGCAGAGTCCAACCTGATGGAGCACATTAAAACGGAGCTGAAAAACGGCAGGTTGGAAATTTCCACTCCTCAAAACATCCGTCTCAGACCTCAAAAGGATATAGAGATATTGTTGACCGGCCAGGAATTGGAGGTGTTGTCCCTTCTCGGCTCCGGATCTGTTCTGGTCGATAAAATGGATGGTGAAAATGTCAGGGTTTCACTCAATGGTTCCGGCAATGTTTTCGCAAATGTCGAGGCCGGGGAAATCAAAGCCTCCCTAAATGGATCTGGGCAAATTACCCTGGACGGAGAAGTGCCCACAGCGGACTTCAGCCTCAACGGATCGGGCACCATACGCGCATCGGGCCTGAGTGCGGGAGAACTAAAGGCGTCCATTCGCGGCTCGGGTGAGGTTTTTTGCAACGTCATCAGCACACTGGATGTATCCATAACCGGCAGCGGGAAAGTGCTCTACAGCGGAAATCCCGAGGTGAACGAGCAAATTACCGGATCGGGCAAGGTGGTGAGGAATTGATTGGTGGAGGCTGTAAAACAGGGCGCCTATTCATCAGTGCCAATTCGGAAAGGGCAACTGACCGACATTTATCTGCCTCGCAATTCACAACTCCACTGGATTGTTGTAATTGTGGGTGTTATCCCCATCTTTAAGTCTGATATTTACAGATCTGATGAAAAGGTACAATTTTTCAGGCGGCCTCCATCTCTCTTAAAAACTAAAGGCAGAAGCCAGGTAGGCTGAGGTAAGTTTAAAATCCTCCTCCTCAGAATCAATTACCAGGTCCAGTATTTTGGATTTCTCAGCGCTGCGATCAACTACTTCTAACTGCATATTTTCCAGGTCTATGAAAATCTCCACTTCGTTTTGGGTTAATCGAGACTTAAAGGACAGCGTGCATGTTTTCAGTTCACTATCGCTATCCTGGAGATATTTGCAAGTTTTTTGAGGGTTGTAATACTTCACCCTTCTATTCATTTTGAAAACACTTTGGAAATCGCTTGCATCTACAGGACTGATATGGCTGGACAGGGTATCTGTGTAGGAAATTTTCAGGGTGTCAAAATTGAATTCCATGTGTTGGAAAGTGGACCGATCAGGATCCTGACCGGTTCTCTGAGAATAAACTACGACCGGTTTGAATTGAAAACTATCGTTTTGGTTATCTAAAACCATGATTTGACCTCCAAAATTCCGGCCTCCACCGGTGCCCATGGTGTAATAATATCCATCTTCATCCGCACTGAGATTGGCATACCTTGAAAATTCTTCATTGAATCGATAAGTGGTGTCCTCCTCATGATATAGAAAAACTCTAAACACATTATTCCCCGAGGCCCCGCTTGCCCAGTGGTAAATTAATACATCCCTGAAACCATTTAAAGTCAGGTCGCGGAAGGTAAGGCTATGATGGATTTTCCGCGGGACAGTGTTAAAATAACCCTGGTCATCCTCACCGGGCCTTAAAGTCATTTCTTTCCCTTTCACTATCAGGGAAATACTGTCAATATACTCACTGTGCTGTGAGTATTTCGAAATATAAAACCACATGGAGTCAATGTGATCCGGCAAATAAGAGTTGGGATAAGGCCGGATACTGTCAAAAGGAGTTTCTTCAGGCTCAGATTGTGCCTGCTCATCAGCCGGAGCGGCGGGAAATGGACTCCTATCTGACTTTTTCTTCCGCTTTTCGGCCTGTTTTTCGTTCTGCTTTTCCTCCCGGTCCTCCGAATCACCGGGCAAGCGGGGTCCTGTAAAACCATAATCCGGTCCATCCTCTTCGATGGGTACTTTCCCCGAACTCACTTCACTTGAGTGTTCACCAATTTGCTCCTCATGAGACGACTCATTCGCGGTAAGAGTTATTATTACTGCCCCCAATGCCATCAGAAGGACAAGAGCCAGAACGGTAGAAAATTTCTGTCTTGGAATGGTGGATAAAAATCCCCTTGTAGCATCTATGTCTGAGTCCTTCACAATTTTCTATTCGATAATGTCAATTGCCTACATTCCTATTCCACTGGATTAAAAAATTATACTGGTGGTCAATGAGTAGGAGTGTCAAATATAAGAAACTATTTTATCTGCTGCATTACAGAAAGTTGTTCAAAGAAGATAGGGCCCAGAAAGCCAATCACTTTACAAATAAAACTTGTCCGCAATCCCCGGGGCAGAATATACCAGCATATCAGCAAAATGGGTGGTGCCTACATCGCTGATTTTACTGGTCTATGGTGGTCAATTTCACCTTCTTACCCCCGTTGGTTTTTTGTATTGGCCCTATTGTGGTTGGCTCTTTTCTTAATATCACGGGCGATGAGAGGGTGAGAAGGGGTTTTAAAGAGCTGTGGGATATATCCTGAATCTATTAAATTCGTTCATTGATACAGTTCATAGTACTTTAATTCAATATAATTTGATGATTTTAGAAAGATTGGTGGTCCTGGTTGAAATTTAACCCAATTGCCGGTACAGGCGAGGTTATTTAAGCAGAAATACCGCTAAAGTTTACTCCGGAGCCAACTAATAGATGTAAATTTGATTGTTGACTTAAGGTTAAAGGAATTTGATTGGGGGCTGATTGAACAAAGGTTCTAAGGGTGGCTTGAGGAGATTTGATGTAAACTTGATGCATAAAGAATTATAATCCTTTATACCTTGCTGGTTTGATTACAGAGTTAAGAGTACTGGAATGGATATAAATTTTGTGAAATCAATAATGACTGATCTGGAATCTGATCGAATCGAGCGTACCACCTCTTTTCGAGAAGATAAACTCGGGCCTGCTGTGTGTGCATTAGCCAATGATTTCCCAAATCACAGGAAGCCGGGATATATACTACTTGGGGTTGAGGATGATGGGATTGTTGCAGGGATTACCATAACAGATGAGCACCTTCAGAAAATCGGAAATGTTAAATCCAATGGAAATGTCCTGCCCCAACCATCATTGGTTGTCAGTCAGGTTTTTTCTTTGGACCGGGGGGATGTGGTGGCAATTGAGGTGAAGCCATCAAATTACCCGCCAGTCAGATACAAAGGCAGGTGTTGGATCAGAGTTGGTCCCAGAAAATCACAGGCGAGTATTCAAGAGGAGAAAATATTGACGGAGCGCAGGACCTCCTTTGCGCGAACATTTGATTTGGTTCCGGCTCTTGGATCAGGTCTGGATGATTTAAGTC
>SKLY01000017.1 GCA_007121335.1 Saprospiraceae bacterium
AATCCCCCCGGATTCTATTTCTTTGCAGTGTAAAAGCAGATGCCTGCATTTGGTTGTCGATTCAGGAAAAAAATCGCGATCGCCGGAGGTTCTGCATTGTAAAATAATCAATTTCCACGCGCTCATTTGGTTAGCGCCAGTGCAATGGTTAGAAATTTTCGTTCATAATGTTGAGCAGGAGAATAGTACGAGTTAAAGTGATGCAATTGCTGTATAACCTTCAGGCTGATAAAGACCTGAAGGCTTCGGACTTGCAGGGAATTTATCGAAAGGGTGTCAATCAGACATACGATTTGTTTTTATTCTCCCTGTATGTGGTGTTGAAAACCACCCGGATTGCCCTGGAAGAAGAAGAGCGACGCAAGGCAAAATTGCTGCCCAAAGATGAAGACCGGAATTTCACCCCCAAACTCTACCAGAATCCACTCATTCAGGAGCTGGAGAATTCTGAGCATTTTACCTCAATAATCGAGAAGAAAAATTTTGCCGCTCTGGTCGATGGCGATCTCGTCAGGCAGATTTACCGGAAGTTTGCTAAAGAGGAGGTTTACCGTGAATATGTCAATAGCGAAACGGGTGACAAGGAACACCGCAAAGCCCTTTTAGACTTGTTCAGGTTTATGAGAAAGAGCGAGGTTTTTGAGGAGCTTTTAGAGAGCAATTTCAGTAATTGGGAAGATGATAAGTCGCTGGTAATCGGGGCGGTTAAAAAGGTCGTTAAAGCCCTTCCTGGACAGCCGGATGACTTTTTGAAGGAACACTATCCCGACGAGGAAACCTGGAAGGAATTTGGGGAGCAACTGCTTCAATTGACTATTGAGGAGAACAGCGAATTGAGGAAGACCATCAATCCCGCTTTAAAAAACTGGGATGAGGACAGACTCAATACCGTGGACAATATCCTCATCAAAATGGCCCTCTGTGAAATGCTTCACTTTCCCACCATTCCAACTACGGTCACCATCAATGAGTACATGGAAGTTTCCAAGGATTACAGCACAGCGCGCTCCAAGGATTTTCTCAATGGGATTTTGGATAAACTCGCGGGGGATTTGCGCGAAAAAGGCATGATTAAAAAAAAGGGCAGGGGGTTGAAAGACTGACCCGGCCCCATACTTGACATAAGATAATGGAACAGCGAATTGTCATTTTTGATTTTGGATCTCAGTACACCCAATTGATCGGGAGGCGAATTAGGGAGTTGAATTACTACTGTGAAATTCACCCCTACACCAAAGAGATTGAACCGGGCCCGGATGTTAAAGCCATCGTGCTCTCGGGCTCTCCTTTTTCCGTGCGGAATTCCAATGCCCCGGATTTTGACCTCGATCGCTATCTGGGCAAGGTCCCGATACTCGGAATTTGCTACGGCGCCCAATTGATTGCTCAGAAACTGGGAGGAAAGGTGGAGCGCTCCAACAGCCGTGAATACGGCCGGGCGGTGCTGACCAATTTACTGCCTGACCCATTGATGAAGGGCGTGGAAAGCGGAACCCAGGTTTGGATGTCCCACGCGGATCACATTTTATCGCTACCTCGTGGTTTTGAGACCATTTCCACCACGCAATCCATACCTGTCGCAGCATTTCGTGCGCATCCCGAGGTAGGAAAAGCACCGGTTTACGGTCTGCAATTTCACCCTGAAGTGACGCATACGGTTTCCGGAAGTACGCTGTTGAAGAATTTTATATCCCACATTTCAGAAATGGAACCCAACTGGACCCCGGCCTCTTTTGTGGAGGAGACCGTGGAGTCACTCCGAAGCCAATTGGAGGGAGAGCGGGTAGTGATGGGACTGTCCGGGGGAGTGGATTCCTCCGTGGCCGCTACTTTACTGCACAGGGCCATCGGAGACAGGCTGCACTGCATATTTGTCGATAATGGTCTGCTTAGAAAAAATGAATTTGAGGAGGTACTGGAAGTGTATAAACACCGGGGATTGAATGTAAAAGGCGTAGATGCCCGCGATCAATTTTTGGATCCCCTGGAGGGAGTGTCCGACCCTGAGCAAAAGCGCAAGATTATAGGCCGGGTTTTTATAGAGGTTTTTCAATCGGAAGCAGAAAAGCTGGACAATGTAAAATGGCTCGGTCAGGGTACCATTTATCCCGATGTAATTGAGTCCGTCTCTGTCCATGGGCCGTCTGTCACCATAAAATCTCATCACAATGTCGGGGGACTTCCCGAAGCACTTAGCCTCAATATAGTTGAGCCCCTGCGCATGTTGTTTAAGGACGAGGTGAGAAAAGTGGGTGCAGAACTAGAACTGCCATCTGATTTGCTTGCCAGGCACCCATTTCCGGGTCCCGGACTGGCGATCCGAATACTGGGGCCGGTTAGCCGTGAGAGGGTGGAAATGCTCCAAAAAGCAGACCATATATTTATCGAGGGCTTGAAGAAATTCGGTCTCTACGATCAGGTTTGGCAGGCTGGTGCAATTTTACTACCCGTACACTCCGTTGGAGTAATGGGTGATGAGCGAACCTATGAACAGGTAGTAGCTCTACGCGCAGTTACCTCCGTAGATGGTATGACCGCTCAGTGGGCTGAATTGTCCTACGATTTTCTGGGCGATATCTCCACGGCTATTATCAACAATGTGAAAGGAATAAACAGGGTCGTATATGACATCAGTAATAAACCACCGTCCACGATCGAATGGGAATAAGGCAGCATTTTGGTGTTGCTCCTTTCTGGCCCTTGTATTGCTTGTAGCCGGATGTAAAACCCAGCGCGCTCCGGTGGAGGATACGGTGGATACGGACAGGGATAAAGAAGAAGTGGTGCGCATTCCCATAGACACCATTCATTGGACCGTGCTATCACCGGAAGATTATCCACCCGCCGGTTATCCGGAAGACTCTCCCTACCGCGACCGGATTCCCGAAACCATCCCACCCCCTGTTTTGAAAGAGAAGTATCGAATTGCCCTGTTTTTGTCAATGGAAGAGTGGCCAGAAACTGAGATATGGGAGATATTTTTGGAAGAGGAAGATCTGGAAGAAGAGGAGATAGAGGAAATTGAAGAACTTATTCCCACCTTGAATGAAGAGGCACTGGAATTTCTCAATGGTTTTGAATACGCCTTGAAAAGAGATTTGGCAGAGGGAGTCCAGATTGTCGTTGAGGTACACGCCATTGGTGAGCGCCGATCCCGGGACGAGATTCTCTCAAAACTCAGTGAGCTCAATTTTACCGCTGATCTGATGATCGGAGGCCGCACCAGGGCAGAATTAGAAGCGCTTTCAGCTTTTGCCGCTGCCAATCAAGCTGTGTTACTCAATCCGTGGTTTCCCGGCAATTTTGAGGTGACACCGGACGCACAGGTGGTGAGTTTGCAGCCCGGATTGCGCGACCACTTTGATTTGGTAGCGAGAAAACTGGGTCAAATGGGTGATGACGATGCTTTTTACGTGGTCTATTCGCCCCGGGAAGAGAGCAGGGTAGCGGAGTTCAGAGAGATATTCCATGAGTACTTTCCCGACCGGGAATTTGGCGAGTTGTTTTTCCGGGATGATGTAGAGATTTTAGAGTTTGAGTTTGATGAATTTTTTGATGAGGAATCGACTACCTGGTTTTTTCTCCCGATGACCAGGAATCACCCCTTTATTTACCCTGTTCTGCGCACTCTGGACGCCAGATCTGAGGATAAAGAATATAAGGTTCTCGGGCTTACGCTTTGGGATCGCGACGTACACCAGGAGTTGCAAGCCAAGATCGATTTGTACAATACCTCAGCCCACAGTCCGGTTTTTGGCGACAGCATTCTTATCAAGTTCAACCAGGGATTTTATGACTACATGGGATATATTGGTTCCACCAATGAATATGAAGGTTATATCACGGGCGAATTTGCGAGGCGAAATTTGCTGGTTTACGGGGCTGATTTTCCGCTGTACCTACCCTATTCAGATGCAAATCCCGGGTATTTTAACTTCCGCTTCAGGGAGTACGGATTGGAGGAAAAAGCCGTGGAGGAATTTGGCCGTATTCCATCAAACTTGAGAAATAAAGGGTTATATTTGCTGCGTTTCGATGAGGGTAAATTTCGTATTTTGTTTGATTGACAATCAGTTTTCGCACATCGCTAAAAATTTGTTTTGTTAATATTTTTCTTTGTGATATGTCATTTGGGTTTACTGTGTTTTGGAGATTTTTGTAGATGAAGTGGCGCTTTAAATAAAAAATAATTTAATGAAAATCAAGCCGGAGAGGTACGAACGGATAAGGCAAACAGTGGCCTATCGACAGTTGGATTTCACCGTGGTGCTTGAGCACTTTTCGGACATGCACAACATTGGAGCAGTATTGAGAACTTGTGAATCTGCCGGCATTCAAAATGTGCACATCGTACCGCATCCCGAGGAGGAGCGCATGAAGAATCCCGTGCTCGGCAAGCGCACCACAGCAGGGGCGAGAAAGTGGCTGAATGTCTATCTTCACGAAACCATTGACGACTGCATAGAGAAGTTGAGAAAACCCTATAGTACGATTTATTGCACAGCCCTGGGAGACCGTGCTACAGAGCTTTTTGATGCCGACCTTACAGAAAGCACTGCAATCATCCTGGGCAATGAAAAGATGGGCGTATCCGAGCGCGCCTGTCAACTTGCCGACGGAAACCTCCTTATCCCCATGATGGGAATGGTCAGATCATTAAATGTGTCCGTGGCTTGCTCTGCCATTGTGTTTGAGGCCGTCCGACAGCGCAAACTGGCAGGCATGTACCGGGAGGATATTGACTTCAAAAAACAAGGCAAACAAGAACTGTTTGAAGATTTCCTCCGCCGCCACGAACTCCAGTACAAAGGCAGGAAGCCGAAAAGGGAGGATTAGGAATGATTGTCAATCAATTACGAATTACGAAATGGGGTTTTGGGCGAGAATTCCGGGGTTTCGGGAAGGGTAATTATTTTTGGGTGATTCTTTACTTCGCATTGACTCACCGCTGAGGACGCAAAGGAAGGCGCAGAGGAATCTTGTTTTCAGAGAAATCCCCAGAATTCAACAATCCCTGGGATTAGAAAAACTGCCGATTACTTCGAGGTAGCGCCCTCAACAAGCCATCCGCCATGAACCAACAACCATCTGCCAATCGGGCCATCAACCAATAACCAATCAGGCCATCAACCTATAATTTCACCCCTACGGGGTTCTTTGTTTTTGGTTGAACCGTTTTCCTATAATCATTTCATCCCTACGGGATTCCCTTCTAATTCATTGACTGATTGATAATAATAAATCCTCAAAAATCTACAATCCCT
>SKLY01000235.1 GCA_007121335.1 Saprospiraceae bacterium
ATGGCCCACCAAAGCTTTGCCTGCCCCCAATACTTTGGTGGGGGGGGCAAAGCTTTGGGGGCGAACCCAAAATCCTACATAACGAATCACCCTAAAATCTCTCATTCCAGCAAGAATATTAAAATTCTCGCCAAAACCCCCAATTCGTCATTCGTCATTCGTCATTCGTAATTAACTACAACACTACTTCTTCTTCACCTTGTAGGAGCTTGATTTTTCTCCGTCGGTTAGGATAAGATTGTAAATACCGGTTTTTTGAGCTGAGAGATCAATTCTGTAATTTGCCTGAAAAACGGGTATTTCACCGGCCTGGACCAACCTACCCTTCATATCGTAAACAGACCAGTCGATGGGGTTTCCCGAGGTAAATTCCAGGTTTTCCAGATTCACAATATCCGCGCTGGGATTGGGAAAAATACGCAGGTCACTCAAAAAATATTCCTCCTCAGTGCTTGTTTCGCCCGGTTGAAAGTAAGTGATTTCAACAGGCGTAGGCACATTGAAAATAGGCGTTTCCAATACATCGGGAATAATGACAAGGAAAATAGTAAGTTCTCCTGTTTCAACGGTCGCTGCCGGTACTCCAAGGTCATCGCAGACATAAATGTAAGTAGTTTGATCGACCACCAGCCTTACCGTACCCTGGATATCACCCTCTTCCACATCTGCCAGGCCACTGATGGAAGATTTGGCTCTAAAGCGTATGACATTGTCAAAAGCCACGTCATTGGGAAGTAGCAGGGTGCCATATCCATCGGCTGAGTATTCATTGGTCAGTTCAAAAGTATCAGCTATTTCCATGAAATCCAGGAAGAACTCCGTGGTCTCAGTCTCTTCAAAACCAAATTCAAGCGGAAGGGGCATTAACAAGATAGGCTCAGGCAGTACCAGCGGCTCCGGGTCAAATTCATCAAAGGTAGCCAACACTTCGAGCCTGTTGTCCAACATTCTCAGATATGTATAATCGGATGATACTCCATCTTTCTCATTCCTCAGTACAAAATCCACGCCGTCCACTAAATCAATCATCGGTGCATCCGCAGGATCGATATAAGATTGCATCTCAATCTCCGGGAAGATAGAATCAGGATCAATTTGCGAAAAGTCCCAGACAACTCCCGGACCGGTCAATTCCAAATCAATATCACCGGCAGCGGCTGTTCTAAAATGATACTCAATATCGGTGTTTCCAAGCAGCGGAAGATTCACAGCTTGCTGGGCTGAAATATGGCTGAATACACAGATCAGGGCAAAAAAGGTGGTAAAAATGGCTTTCATTGGTTGAGTTTTTAAATTGGTTGAAAAATTTACGTGGAGAATATTCTTTATCTCCACATGCATCCTACTGCAGCAGCAAATTTAACCAAAAAAAATAACCCGTCATATTGTTACCAACAAAAGGCAACTGAGACCTTGACATGTCCATCGGATTTATGGCTGGAGTCAAGGAATAGTGTTACCGCAAAAAACTGAATTGATTATAAGTAATGGTTCATAGCCCTATTCAATGTCGGGAGTACTGAAGCGATCCCCATTTTCTCGTCGCTCACGTCTGCGCTCAGGCCCCTCCAATTGACGCCCGAATCTGTAGGTGGCATTCACGGTAAACACCCTGCTGTCCCAATTCCTCTCCCGGGTGCGCACAATAGGTGCATCCTCCACTGTTTTGAAGTTAAAACTCAGTGTGTTAAAGACATCCCTGGCGTTGAGGCTGATGGTGAGATTGTTGTCGAGGAAATTTTTCCTTATGGCCATGTCAATGTTGAAAAAAGGATCGATCTCTCCCTGAGGGACCGTAAAACCAGAACGGTAACGACCCGACACCTGAACCGACATTCCGTTCCAAACTGTTTTATTGGAACTCAAATTGAGCCTGTATCCACTTGAGGAGCGATTGAGCCCTTCAGTAAGGTCGCTCTCCTCGATGTGCTGGCCAAAAACATTGGCTGTGGCATTGATATTCCACCATCTGTAGGGGCGGTAATTTGCAATAGCCTCGACACCGTAAGAGTGACTGCGTCCGATATTTTCAAAAGTGACAATGGTAATGCCCTCCGGGTCAAATGTGATAAACCTCCGGATCAAATCATTGGTCTGGCGGTAGTAAAGGCTGTTATTCAAGGTTAGTTGATCCCATATCTTCACATGCGATAGTTCGAAGACATCGGTGTATTCCGGTTGCAAAAATGGATTTCCGGTTCTGAAATTATTGGGGTCAGATTGATTTCTAAAAGGGTTGAGCTGCCAGGTGCTCGGCCTGTTTACCCTTCTGCTGTAACTCAGGATAAGGTCCTCCCCCTCTGAAAGTGAGTAACTCAAAAATGCGGATGGAAACAGGCTGAAGTAGTTGTTTTCAAAGGACTCTTCGGTGGTGCGAAGCTCGGAAGAAGTATAAGTTTGTTCGGCTCTCAATCCCGCCTTGTACTGCCAGTTTCCGGTTTGACTTCCAATGCTGAAATACCCGGCAAAAACGCTTTGGTCGTAAAGAAAGTGGTTGGAAATGTCCTTGTCGTTGGTCATCTCACCGGTTGAGGGATCGATGTCAAAGGAATTGAGTTTATTGTCTATGTCAGTAACATCAACCCGGGCACCGGTCTCTACTTCCCATCCATCCCACAATTCAAGCTCAAAATCAAGCCTGGAAGAAAAAACCCGGTTCAAATTGTCGCGCTCCTCAGTTTGAATAAAAGGATCCTGGATTTCCTCTCCATCTATATTGTAAAAATCCTGGAAGTAATCGTTGCCCCTGCCATCGGTGTTCAATGAATAGGACAAATCCAGGTCCATGCTGTTATTTGGATTCAAAAATTGCTTCTGCCATCCAGCGTTAAATTCATAACCATAACCGTCACCGGAACCCACCGTCCGGCGAATAGACTCAAAAGTCGGATCGCCGATTTTATCAAAAAAGTCGATGGTCAGAATATTTTCGTTGAGACGATCATTGGTGCGGTAATTCCCGGATGCATAAAGGGTATTTCTAGAATTGATGAAAAAGTCGGCCCCTCCTCTTACCAGATGAGAAACATTGTTTCTCAAACGCTCATCTGTTTGTTTAAAAGAGTACACTGTGTCGGGAAAATTAACCCTTGATTCTCCGGTTCCATCCGAAATTCTGTCCCGGTTGTTGTAA
This sequence comes from Saprospiraceae bacterium, assembly GCA_007121335.1. GTDB lineage: Bacteria > Bacteroidota > Bacteroidia > Chitinophagales > Saprospiraceae > PWJY01. Next base: position 3,134 of record SKLY01000235.1, read on the forward strand.
GAGTAATTGGCGTACAGATTCACATTGCTGTTTCTCATGTTGACACCAAAGGAACCGCTGTAGCTGTCAGATTTACCTCTGCTGTAGGTACCCGTTACCGTTCCGTTAATTCCAAGATTCTGATCTTGTTTTAAAATAATATTGATAATTCCTGCCATTCCCTCCGGATCAAATCTGGCTGATGGATTGGTGATTACTTCGATTCGCTCAATGGAATTTCCCGGTATTTGCTGAAGTACTTCCGCTGAAGTAAAAGTAGAGGGTCTTCCATCTATAAGAATGGTCACATTTTCGTCGCCGCGAAGAGAGATATTGTCGTCGATATCGACTTCAATGCCGGGCACATTACCCAGGACATCAAGTGTAGTTCCTCCCTCGCTCACCAGGTCATTTTCCACATTGAAAATTCTGCGATCCAGTCGGGTTTCGAAGCTACTCCTCTGTTCCGAGACCACCACTTCATCCAGTTCTTGCGCTGAAGACCCCATATATATCCGACGGAAAAACTGATTGGGATTGTCTCTGTCCAGGGTAAATACATCGGTATTGTATGCTGAGTAACCTATGAAGTTCACCCGCAAAAAGTAGGTCCCCTGCTCCACTCCATCAATAAAAAAGTTGCCGTTATCTTCTGTAACGGTCCCTTTGACCAACTCCTCAGAATCGGCATCTATCACACTTACTGTCGCGTAAGCAACTGCTTCTTCAGTCGCGCCGTCAAGCACCCTTCCCGATACTTCACCTGAGAATCCACCACCGCGCTGCGCCAGCAAATCATTGAAAATCAACAATATGGGAATGGCGATAAAAAGAACTCGCCAATTGAGAAATTTTGTCATGTAACTTATTTTAAAACTTGATGTCACAAAAATAGGGAGGAAACGCACAAACACATTTCCTCCCTTCATAATATATTCTTAATTGAGGGTTAATTATCTCTGAACAAGTATGCGACCTGTCCAAACTCCTTCTTCGGAAATGACAGTCACTAGATAATACCCTTCATTGTAATTGGAAACATCTAATTGAAACTCGTCCACGCCATTATCAACGTCAAATGAGCGCATCAATTGCCCTTTTAAACTATGTACAAGAACTTCATTGGTTCCTGGTCTTTGAGCTTCCGGCAATCCAATATTCACTATGTCCCTGGCGGGGTTTGGATAAATTCCGAGACTCGCCAGATCGTGTACCTGGCTCACATTCGTAATCAAGTCCAACATAATAACAGTGCCATCCTCAAGAGCGGCAAACAATCCAAAAGGCGGTTCATCTCCACCCAAAAATCCGGATGCAAAGACCACTAAAGACTCTCCTTCAAAATTGCTCAAAGGCGCAGAAAAGACAGCCACATCTTGAAGTGGCTCCTGGCTAAGTCTTATGGCGAGTTGCCAATCAAGTGCCGGAATCCCCAATTGTCCTTCAAACTCTCCGAATGAGAGGTCCTCAATAACTGCTACTTCCTCATCATCCAGGTCCAATACACCGATATTGACATCGGGAACGTCAGGTGCACCGTGGAAAACGAGTACATTTGAAAATCCTTGCTCAACGTCCAAAATGATGTTTTCACGTACTTCTAGGTTGAACGGAGTCTCAGGGTTACCCACAATTCCATTGGCCACAGCCACGTAATTGCCGCCGGGCAACAAGGTCAATTCAAAGTTGGCAATAATATCATCGGGACTGTCACTCGGTGAAAGAGCCACGCCTATTTCTATGTCACCGGAAGGTAACTCCAGATAGGGAGTGGCAGTTCTGAATTCAAACTCCTCCAGTATTTTTTCATCTCCTATCCACAGATCAACCGTGGGAGAGGGAGAGTTGTGTATCACCTGAACAGTGGGTGCTTCCAGCGCATCGAATTCAACCACGGTTCCATCAGCAAAAGCCGCAAACAATCCAAACCCGGGTTGTCCATCAGCTGGATCTGCAAGACCCGATGCAAAAACCATGGCGCTTTGCCCCTCAGTACCTTCTAATCCCAATAGATAGGAATTAATGAGGTCCTGGGTTGCCGAAACACTTAGATCAAGTATATAATTTCCGGGAGGAGCATTGATATAACCTGTGCGCTCTCTGTATTCAAGGTCCTCAGCAGCAACAAAGTCGGGACGTATTAAGGCATCTACCGGGGGCGCATCAAGCGATCCGTGATACACAAAGAATGAAAATACCTCCGGTTCCAGTGCCTCTGTTTCTGAGGCAAATAAATCAGCAGAAAATGGGGTGATATCATCTCCCAGAATTCCACCAGCTACCAAAATAAAAGCCTCGTCCGGTGTGAGTTCGACATTAAAGCTGATAAATGCATCGTCCACAGAATTACTGGGTGACTCTGCGATTGCAATATTGGTCTGAACCACAGCAGGAACCTCCAAATAAGGTGTAGCCGAACGATAGGCAAATTCCTCGAGTGCCAGCTCTCCATTTATGTATATGTCCACGTCAGGGGAAGGTGAATTGTGTATAACCTGCAATTCTGCTGTAGAAAACTCTGCCAGCGGAAGTACCAATCCGTTGGGAAAAACAGCCAATAACTGGAATCCAGGTTCATCTGCTCCGGGATCCAAAAAGCCTGAAGCAACTACAGTGGCACCTACATCAGCCGCTTGACTCAAGGGTGCTGAAAAAGTAAATGCCGGCTCTGCCGCGCCTGTTGGTGTAATATCCAGGGTGTAGAACGTAGGAGCTATGGTGGAGTAAGGTGAAAATTCACCGTAACTCAATTCGGCTATCTCAACTCCGAATGGATCGGATGAAATATCGACCGGAGGTGCATCCGGAGATCCGTGAAACACATTTACATCTATTTGACCTGCTGAATCAGACACAATTCGCGAATCTTCATTGGCCACAAGATCAAACGGCACATCGGGATCTCCTACAATCCCGGTGGCTGCCACAAAATAATTGGTGTTACTTTCAAAAACAAACTCCGAAGTGAATATAATGTCATCTGCACCAGAACTCGGATGTGGGGCAACCCCTATTTCAAAAGGCACATTGGATGGAAATTCAAGATATGGGGTGGCCAGTCCATAATCAAATTCCTCAATTACCAGCTCATTGTTCACATATAGATCAACCACTGCTCCCGGGGAATTGTGAAAGATCTGTACACCGGCCTGTGCAATTTGCGGCAAAGGAAGAACTGATCCATCCTCCAAAACAGCAAACAATCCAAAGAAGGGTTCACTGGGATCTGGATCGATAAAGCCGGATGCCATTACCGTTATTGACTGCCCTTCCAAACCGCGAAGGTCAGCAGCGTAGGAGATTCCAATATCATCTCCTTCGGGAATGACTGTCAAATCAAGGAATACAGGAGGAACAGACAAATATCCTGAATATTCGGCATATTCTAGATTCGGCACCACGGGCTGTCCTCCGGATGCGATATCCACGGTCGGTGCATCGGGAGATCCATGAAAAGCGATAATATCCACCAGTCCTGAATCAACTGCTTCAGAACGAGCCGGAGTATATACTTCTAAATTGAATGGTCGCAAACTATCCCCCACAATGCCATTGGCAATAATGATATATTTTTCACCATCCTCCAGTACGAAATCAAATGAGGCAATGATGTCAGAGGGTTCAGTACTGGGCGAAGGAGCCACACCTACCGAAATGGTTTCACCGGCAGGCAATTCTATATATTCTGTGGCATCTCGAAACTCAAAGGCAGTAATAGCGGGGTCTTCATTGACCCATATATCCACTGTGGGTTCGGGAGAATTGTGAATAATTTGTACCTCTGCCTGACTCCACAAGGTGGCGGACAAAAATACCAGTAAGCTAATCGAAAGTAAAAATCTTAAATTCATAATTGCAGGATTTTATTTGGTTCAACTTTTTAACTAATTGAACCATGGTTTGTTTAGGATTTTGATTGGTTTTTGACAGAATAGTTGAACAAATAATATTGAGTGGTTGTACAACTGTGCATGCATGGAGGTTGTGTAGAAACTCAACATTAAAAATTTTTTTGTACAATTTTCCGACTTGAAAAAATTTTCTCAACTCTCAATAAATCAATTAGATAGGATTTTTTAATCAACGTTAAACAACTAAACACATGAAAATCTACAAAAAAGAATGGGAGCAAATGGTGCCGGGCACACTGGAAGATGTATGGAACTTCTTTTCAAGACCTGAAAACCTGGACAATATCACCCCTAAGGACATGAAGTTTGAGATTCTGTCAGACATCGAGGGCAAACAGATGTACGAAGGGATGATCATCGTGTATAAGGTACGCCCGTTTTTAAACATACCGAGCACCTGGGTCACAGAAATCACAAAGATTGAGGACAGAAAGTTTTTCGTGGATGAGCAGCGTGTAGGCCCCTACAAAATGTGGCATCACGAACATCATTTTGAGGAAAAAGACGGGGGCGTACTCATGAGGGACATCCTTCACTACGCACTTCCCGCGGAACCTTTTGGCAGTCTGTTAATGGGGTCGTTTATCTCGCGAAAAGTAGAGGGTATTTTTGAATACAGAAAGACCGTCATTCCCAAGTATTTTCCAGAGAAAAAATCCACTGCCGTCTGACATCAGGACTGAACGCGGATGCCGAATCGCAACCTTTCGGACCAGTAGGGGGAGGCTTTTACATCCTCTATTATGACCCCGCGACTTGAACTGGCATGAATGACCTCGAGCCCGCGGCCGTTATTGGACACCACAATTCCCACGTGCTGCATTTTTCGACCCTTGCCAAAAAACACCAGGTCACCGGGCTGCGTCCTGGAGGGATTGATGCGATTACCGGCATTGGACTGAATGCTCGTAGTGCGACCAATGTCAATCCCCGCCTGACGATAGACATACCAGGTAAAACCGGAGCAATCAAATCTACGGGGGCCGGTGGCGCCAAACTGATACCCGCTGCCCAATTTGGCTTTGGCGTATTGCACCACATCCGGTGCATCTCTATCCACCTGAGTCGATTGAGGACTGCTCACCCTGCTGGTCGTACCACAGGAAGACATCATCACCAACAAAAAAGCCAAACAGCCGAGGGTCCAAATTATGCGCATGGATTAATTTTTATATTGCAAATAATTGTAATGCAAAAATCGCGCCATAATTGTAAGCCTGGGAAGGGGCTCAAAGGGGATAAATTCTTAAAAAAACTAAAAAAAAAGGCAGTACTTAACCCTGCGGATGCTGGAGCAGCTTCCAGATTTCATCCTTGAGTTCCTGCAGTCCGATTTGGGCCACGGAGGATATAAAGACCCGCTTGAGTTCACCAGGGATTTCGTCCAAAATCCAGCTTTTTATTTCCTCGTCGATCAAGTCGCATTTGCTGATGGCGAGCAATCTGGGTTTATCCATCAGTTCTGGGTTGTACTTTCTGAGTTCTTCCAGCAGGACTTCGTACTCCTTTTTTACACTGTCAGAATCCGCCGGGATGACGAAGAGAAGCAGGGAGTTTCGCTCGATGTGCCTGAGAAACCTGAGGCCGAGTCCCTTGCCCTTGTGTGCATCCTCAATAATCCCCGGAATATCTGCCATCACAAATGACCGCCGGTCTCTGTAAAACACCATGCCGAGATTGGGCTTCAGGGTGGTAAAGGGGTAGCTGGCAATTTTGGGTTTGGCGGCTGAAAGCACTGAAAGCAGGGTTGATTTACCGGCATTGGGGAAGCCGACCAGCCCGACATCCGCGAGCAACTTCAATTCGAGCACGACCCAGGCCTCTTTTCCCGGAGTACCCGGTTGGGCGTAGCGGGGACTCTGGTTGACGGAAGATTTAAAATACACATTGCCGAGGCCTCCCAGACCTCCCTCAAGCAAAACCGCCTCCTCGCCGTCCTCGGTAATTTCGGCCATGACTTCTTCGGTTTCGGCATTTTTTACCACCGTTCCCAATGGAACTTCAATGGTGACATCCTTGCCATCGGCACCCGTTTTTTGCTGTCCACCACCCGGCTGGCCACTCTCGGCCTTGATGTGCCGCTTATATCGAAGGTGGAGCAGGGTCCAGAGGTTTTTGTTGCCCTTGAGTATGATGTGACCACCGCGCCCTCCGTCACCCCCATCGGGACCGCCTTTGGGGACAAACTTCTCCCTTCGGAAGTGGACCGAGCCCGCACCTCCGGCACCGGACCGGCAGTTGATTTTAATGTGGTCAATAAAGTTTGCGGAAGACATAGAAGTAACCTGGGTGTAAAATTTGGCTTAAAGCTTCTCGACAGCAGATGCGAGGCGTCCTGCAATTTCATCAATACCACCGAGGCCATTGACTTTTACCGCAAGTCCTTTTTTGTCGTAATAGGAGAAAACCGGGGCTGTCTGCTTTCTAAAAACCTCAATTCGGTTCCGGATAATGGATTCATCCCTGTCATCAGCTCGCCCGGAACTCTCGCCCCTTTTCAGTATCCGCTTTACAATTTCATCCTCGCTCACATCCAGCAGAATGAGGCCGGAAATGGGCGATTCCAAATCGTGCATCAGTTCATCCAGGGCCTCTGCCTGGGCTTTGTTGCGTGGGAATCCGTCAAAAATAATTCCATCGACTCCCGTTGCCTTTTTCACCCGCTCGCGCAGCATTTCAATTGTCACCTCATCGGGCACCAGTTCCCCCTTGTCCATGTAGCTCTTCGCCTTTTTCCCAAGGGGTGTGTCATGCTTGATTTCGTATCTGAACATGTCTCCTGTGGAAATGTGAAGGAGGTTGAATCTCTCTGCCAGTTTTTCGGCCTGTGTTCCCTTGCCTGAGCCGGGAGGACCAAACAGGATTATGTTTTTCATCACTTACTTTTTTACCTTTTTTATCAAAAAATCTCCTGACTGAATTTCTCATGAGTTTCACCGGCGCTATCAAAAACCACCCCTGTGAAACAACCGGGATTTAGTACAATAATTGATCCAAAACAAAATAAGGTCGCGAATTTACGACAATCCCGAAAAACTAAACCGCCCCGATTCCCCTTCTTACTGAAAACATCTTGTAAATCAAATAGCTGTGGGAGATTATATTTCTGTTAATGAACCGGGCCAAATGCCAATCGTTCACCGGCCCTCTGGAGAAACCGGCCCCTGTCAAATACGGTTTTTCCATTGACAATGGTTCGCTCCACGCTGGAAGAAAATTCCGTGCCCTCCAGTGGAGACCATCCGCATTTGTAGTGGATATTGCTTTTTTCTACCTTGTAATCAGCTCTGGGATCGAGCAAAACCAAATCGGCTATGTAACCCTCATCGGCATATCCTCTGTCCGACACCTGGAATAAATCGGCCGGCGCGTGGCACATTTTTCGGACAATATCCTCCCTGCTGATCTTTCCCTCCTCATAAAACTGCCACATCATCTGCAAACTGTGTTGCACCAGTGGCAAACCCGAGGGCGAATCGAGATAGGGATTGGCCTTTTCTGAAGCGGTGTGCGGAGCGTGATCGGTGGCAATGACATCGATTTGATCCTCGAGCACAGCACGCAGGATGGCCTCTCTATCAGCCGCAGATTTTATGGCGGGATTGCACTTGATCCTGTGTCCCAGCCGCGCATAGTCTTCATCCGAAAAATAAAGGTGGTGCACACAGGCCTCTGAAGTAATCTTTTTGGCGCGATTGAGCGGGCCCTTTTCAAACAAAGCGGTCTCATCGGACGTGGAAATGTGCAAAACGTGAAGCCGCGTACCGCATTCCCTGGCCAAATCGACAGCCATTTGGGAAGAGAGAAGACAACCCTCTCTGCTTCGTATCTGGGGATGGTGCTCAGGCTTCAGGCCATCGGGTCCGTAGCGCTTTAAAAAAGCTTCCGTATTTCTCTCAATCGTCTGTTCGTCTTCGCAATGCGTGGCAATGAGCATTTCGCATTTTGAGAACAAATCCCTCAGCACTTTTCGGTCATCGACCAGCATATTGCCGGTACTCGATCCCATGAAAACTTTTATGCCGCAGACTTCCCTCGGATTGGTTCGGAGTACTTCCTCCAGGTTGTCGTTGGAAGCCCCCATGAAAAATGAGTAGTTGACCCATGCAGTTTTGGCCGCAATCCGGTATTTGTCCTCCAGTAAATCCAGTGTGGTGGCCGGGGGTTTTGTATTGGGCATCTCCATAAAAGAAGTGACGCCACCCGCTGCCGCAGCGCGAGATTCCGTATTGATATCCGCTTTGTGGGTCAGTCCGGGCTCTCGAAAGTGCACCTGATCATCTATCAATCCGGGCAGTAAATACTTTCCTCCGGCATCCAGTTCTTCTCTCGCGGATGCATCAATGGAAGCAGCAATTTTCTCAATCCGGTCTCTTTTAATGGCCAGGTCCGTTTCTCGTATCTCTCCGCGGTTGATAAGCCGCGCGTTTTTTATGATCAGGTCGTACATATTCCACAAAGATAGGGGAAATTGGATGGTAATTGGTCTAAAATATAGATATTCGGGCCTGAAAAGTGAGCGAATTGAAAGCAAAATGATAGTATCTGACCTTAAAGTGGGAATCCTGGGCGGGGGTCAACTGGGCAAAATGCTCTGCACTGCAGCCGCCGACTGGCATTTGGAATTGTCTGTTTTGGATGCGAGTGAAGACTTTCCCGCTGCCCCCTACTGCCACCGATTTGTAAAAGGCGACTTTCGAGACGAAAACGATGTGATGAATTTCGCCAAAGACCTGGATGTGATCACCATTGAGATAGAGGGTGTGAACATTAAAGCCCTGCACCGCTTGAAAGAAATGGGCAAAACGGTGGTACCAGACCCGGATTTCCTGGATATTGTGCGGGACAAAGGAAGGCAAAATGAATTCTACCGCCGGCACGACATCCCCATTCCCGCCTTTTTATCCTTCGACTCAGCCGATGAACTCAGGCAGCACATTTCGGAGGGGAGGTTGGATTTTCCTTTTGTATGGAAGTCCCGCTTTGAGGGTTACGACGGCCGCGGCGTAAAGATGATCTCGAATGCAACGGACATGGATGATCTGCCCGGGGGTCCATGTTTGTCGGAGCAGTTGGTGGACATTGACAAAGAGCTCGCACTAATCATTTCGCGAAATGCGAGGGGACAAAAAGCCATTTACGATCCGGTGGAGATGGTATTTGACAGCCGGGCCAATTTGCTGGACCACCTGGAATTTCCCGCCGCCATAGACTCTGCCATTTCCAATCGCATGAAACAGCTGGCCAAAAAGATAGTGGATGCAGTGGATTTCAAGGGGCTGCTCGCCATTGAGTTTTTTCTGACAAAAGACGGGGAATTGCTGGTCAATGAGGTCGCCCCCAGGCCCCACAACAGCGGCCACCACACCATTGAGTGTTGCACTACCAGCCAGTACGAGCAACTGCTGCGAACGCTGCTGAATCTACCTCCGGGAGACACCTCCTCCGATAGTTGCGGAATCATGTTCAATCTGCTGGGAAGTCCCGGAAAGAAGGGGCCTGCCAAAGCAGAGGGCCTCGACAAACTGTTCTCCACACCGGGAGCACATCTCCACTGGTATGGAAAAAAAGACACCAAACCCTTCAGAAAAATGGGGCACGTATTACTTGCCGGCCAGGATGTAAAAATCCTGAGAGAGCGACTGAAAGAATTGAGAAAAAATCTAAAGATCACAGCGTGAAAAAGAGACGGGGACACATAGTTATTTATCCCCGGCAACCTTTCAACTAAAACACAGAATTATGAAAAGTGCATTGGCAGGAGTAATTATGGGATCGGATTCGGACCTGAGCGTCATGCAGGAAGCCATCGATATGCTGAAGAAGTTCGATATTCCCTACGAGGTGGATATTGTCTCCGCCCACCGCACCCCGGAAAAAATGATGGATTACGCCAAAAACGCCCATGCCAGGGGCCTGAAAGTAATTATTGCCGGTGCGGGAGGGGCCGCCCATCTTCCCGGCATGGTAGCATCCGTCAGCCCTCTGCCCGTCATCGGTGTACCGGTAAAATCCCGCAACTCCATCGACGGCTGGGACTCAGTCCTGAGCATCCTTCAAATGCCCGGCGGTGTTCCCGTGGCTACCGTAGCCCTGAATGGCGCCAAAAACGCAGGCATCCTCGCCGCCCAAATTATCGGCAGCTCAGATCCCACAGTCCTGGAAAAAATACTACTCTACAAAGACCAGATGAAAAAACAGGTGGCCGAAAAAGCCAAACGGCTTAAGTGATTTCGAACTAAGGTCTGCACGTAATGACAAAATGAAGGCACTGATGGTGAAAAGGTTTTTGGAAAAAGCTTTGAAAGACTTGTTCAAGGGTCTTTATCGCTAAACTACCCGCTGTTTTTACCAAAATTTCCAAAATCCATTATCTTCACCTTTCGAAATGAACGATGGCTTCGGCCTGTGCATAAAACAAACTTTTTGATTCAATAACAATCAAACAAACAAACCTATGATTATCAGAATTTTACTGTTTTTTATTTGCTTTGGACTCGCATCCATCACCTACGCCAATGACGAGGAAGCGCGTCTCCTCAGATTCCCGACTGCACACGGTGACCAGGTGGTTTTCACCTATGCGGGCGACCTTTACACAGTAGAGCGCTCCGGTGGAGTTGCCAGAAAACTCACCAGTCATCCCGGCATGAAAATGTTTCCCAGGTTTTCAAACGACGGTAGCAAAGTGGCTTTTACCGGGCAGTACGACGGAAACACGGAGGTTTATGTGATTCCCGCTGAGGGGGGCGATGCAAAGCGCATTACCTACACCACCACCCTGGCCCGGGACGATGTATCCGACCGGATGGGTCCCAACAACATCGTAATGACCTGGACACCGGACGATGAGCATGTGGTGTTCAGGACGCGGGACAACAGTTTCAACGCCTTTAAAGGGGTTTTGAAAAAAGCACCTTTGAACGGTGACCTGCCCGAGCAATTGCCATTTTCAGTGGGGTCGTGGTGTTCTTACACGGAGGACGGCAGCCAGTTGGCCTACAACCGGGTTTTCCGGGAATTCAGGACCTGGAAGTACTACCGGGGCGGTCAGGCAGACGATGTGTGGATATTTGATTTTGAAAGCGGGGAGACCGAAAACATCACCGACCACTACTCACAGGACATTTTCCCGATGGTCCACGGCGATCAGGTGTTTTTTGCCTCCGACCGCGACCGCATCATGAACCTTTTTGTGTACGACAGAACCACGGGAGAGACAGAGAGAGTGACCGACTTTGATGAGTACGATATTAAATGGCCCAATATCAGCGGTGGCCTGATCACTTTTGAAAACGGCGGCTACATATACATCTACGATATCGAAGAGGGCAACCTGGAGCGCGTGGAAGTGCACCTCAGAGACGACCTCGCAACCGGTAGGGACAAACGTGCAGATGCCACTGAAAACATCTACTCGGCAGACATCTCTCCAGATGGTTCCAGGGCTGTATTCAGTGCGCGCGGCGATATTTTCACCGTACCGGCAGAAAGCGGAGTTACGCGAAACCTGACCAGGTCCTCGGGAGCACACGACCGCTTTGTGAACTGGTCGCCCGACGGCAAGTGGATAGCGTATATTTCCGATAAATCCGGAGAGGATGAATTGTACATCATTCCATCGGACGGCAGCGGAGAGGCTCGCCAGGTGTCAGACGACGGCAAGCCCTATAAATACGAGATGGTTTGGTCGCCTGATTCTGAAAAAATAGCTCTGTCCGACCGCTCTCACCACCTTTACTACTACGATGTGGAAAGCGGTGAGCGCACCACAGTCACCCACTGCCCGGATTGGGAAATCAGGGATTACAGTTGGAGTTGGGACAGCGAATGGCTGGCCTATGCTTTTCCAAACCAGCGCGGAGTCACTCAAATCTTTCTCTACAATCTGAATGATGAGGAGAATTTTGCTGTGACGGACGAGTGGTACAACGCCAGCAATCCCCGTTTTTCAAAAGACGGCAAATACCTCTACTTCGTATCTCAGAGAGAATTCAACCCCATTTACTCCCAGAGCGAGTGGAACCACGCATTTATCGACATGGGCAATCTCTTTGTGCTCCACCTGACCGATGAAACAAGTTCGGTGCACAAGACGGAAAACATGGAAGCCATGCCGGAAGAGGAAGAAAATTCCAACGAGGATTCCGACAACGCCGATGAAGATGAAAAAACAGTAAAAGTCGATCGGGATGGCATCTTCCACCGGGTTGAAGATCTGAAGACCCCAGCCGGCAACTACTGGAACCTGCAAGTAACCAATGACGGTCTGTTTTACCACTACAGGGCGCACAACAAACCCACCGAGGTGAAATTTTACAACTTTGGCGCTCACTCGGAGACGACCATCGGTTCTTTTAATGTATTTACTTTGTCACACGACAGGAGCAAGGTGCTCATCAGACGGGGAAATGACTTTTTTATAGAGGAGTTGGAAAAAAGAGAAATGAGCACTGGCAACCAATTGGACATGAGCGCAGTGAGGGTTCAGGTTAACAGACAGGAAGAGTGGGCACAAATTTTTCACGAAACCTGGCGACAGATGCGCGACTTTTTCTACGATCCGGATATGCACGGTGTAGATTGGGAAGCGATTAGAGACAAGTACAAGGAATTTCTGCCGCACATCAAGCACCGCAACGATCTGACCTACATCATGGGTGAAATGATCGGTGAATTGAATGCCGGGCACGCCTATGTCAACCACGGAGACAGGCCCGATGTGGAGCGCACCCCAATGGGGCGTCTCGGAGCTGAGTTCTCCAGGGATGAAAACGGCTATTACCGTATCGATCGCATTCTGCAGGGTGCCAATTGGATGGATGACATGAAATCCCCCCTCGCAGCAGTGGGACTCAAGGTTGAGGAAGGTGATTACATCGTTGCCATCAACGGCGTTTCCACAGCCGACATGAAGAACATCAATCAGGGCTTAAAGGGCACTGCGGGGCAAACCGTGGAGTTGAAAATCGCCTCAGAGCCCAGTGCCGAAGATGCACATGCCATTTTTGTCGAACCCATTTCCGACCAGTCAAACCTCTACTACCTGGAGTGGATCAATCAAAACATCGCCATGGTAGATGAGATGTCCGATGGTAGAATTGGTTATTTGCACGTGCCCGATATGGGCCCCAATGGTCTGGTCAAATTTATGCGCTACTTCTATCCGCAGATTTCGAGGGAAGCCCTCATCATCGATGTGCGAGGAAACGGCGGTGGAAATGTTTCCCCCATGCTCATCGAAAGACTCAGGAGGGAACTGGTATTTGGAACTTCGTGGAGAAATGCAGAGCGCGCGGGCACCAGGCCGGCTGAAATTCACCTGGGACCAAAAGCCTGTCTCATCGATCCCTATTCTGCATCAGACGGCGACCTTTTCCCCTATCAATTCAGGCACTACAACCTCGGCCCACTAATTGGACAGCGCTCCTGGGGCGGTGTAATTGGCATCCGCGGCACACAACCTTTTGTGGATGGAGCCGACCTCAGAAAACCGGAATTCGGGCACTTTAATCCCGAAACGGGCGAATGGGTGATTGAAGGATACGGCGTTGATCCCGATATCGAGGTGGTCAACGATCCCCATCTGGAATACCTCGGACAGGATCAACAACTGGAAAGAGCGGTGGAGGAATTGCTCAGAGAACTTGAGGAAAATCCGGTTGAATTTCCCGAGATCCCGCCATTCCCGGTGAAAATTGATTAAAGTGTAAGCACCACCAAAATACTTTTTTTCTCCCCGGCGATCTGGAAAACGGACTGTCGGGGAGTTTTTAGTTGTGAATTGGTGAGTTAGTGATTTGGTGAGTTGTCTGCAAGAGGCGCAATCTTGATGTTGTCGACAGGATATCTTTATGCAGGGATTGTTGATCTTAGAGGATTTTTCTGGGAAAAAGTCTCTTTGCGTATTCCTTTGCGTCTTCCTTTGCGCCTTAGCGGCTTCGGGAGAAACCAAATGAGTTATTGGCTGATGGTTGATGGCCGATGGTCCCCCATGTGCCCTCATAATATAGGTTGACAGGGTACCCCCATTAACCATTAAAAATGTGGATAACTTCCCGGTTAAAAAATAAACGGGGTTATTATCTTTACATCCTCAGAGTGAAGCGGAGGCAG
>SKLY01000124.1 GCA_007121335.1 Saprospiraceae bacterium
ATATTTGTGATGGCAACCAATTTCTAATTTGTTCAAATTTTCTTATTATGAAAACCTTTAATTTGACCAACCGGAACTGTGTACACACACGCACACACAGTTCCCGACAAATCCATTACTCACCCATAAATCAACCCCAGAGGTCTTTTCGACCTCGTTTTGTAAACGGTTAATAAATATCATTGGAATGACCGTTTTGTTGGTGGTTTTTCAGCCCTTTAGTTTATTTTCGCAGCCGTCTGCAAATTGCCCTGAGTATTCTTTCTGCTTAGAGGTTGATCCTCTAAACTGCAATGAGGTATCCGTAAGCATAAATGGAATAGTGGGTGATTCAATTGCGGGTTTGACTTTCTTAATTGAGGCTCCTGCTGGCTTGACAATAAATGTCAATGAAACAAGGGCCTCATTTGGCAACTCTGCCATAGGCACGCACTTCAATGTCCTGTTTGGTAGTTTTTTACAGGTGGATAGTAAAACAGTAAGGGTGGGATATGCAGCAGCTGCAGTTCCTCCCTTTATACCAACTGAAGAGTGCGAACACATAGGTAATATTGTTTTCAATCCTGTAGAGGATGATTGCATAGATTTTGATAGCTTGGGTGCTATGTTTACCCCTACGTTTGATGGGCCACTGCATCTGGGTTCTGGGTTTGGAAATCATCAATCTTGTGATCAATTTACCTTTGATTGTCCTTGTAGCACTGAATGCCCGGAGGACTGGAGTTACGCTCTTTTTCCCCATCCCAACGATTGTGGCCGGGTGCAGGTCTTTATTCTCGATGCAGCAGGATATGAATTGTCTGGTTTTCAATTTACAATCAATCTTGAACATGGAATTGTAATAGACAGTAGTGAAACCCACTCAGCTTTTTCTCAAAGTGGTGTAGGGGGCCATTCCTGGGATTCCGATGAAGTGATAGTTAGTAACAATATTCTGACACTGAGGACATTGAATTTATTTGGAAGTCCCTATACCATTCCTTCGAATTCAGAGTACTTATTTGATATAGTTTTTGAAAGGCAGGCATGCGTGAGTTTTGAGGACAGTATTGTTAGCCTGGGAAATCAATCAGAGCTTTTTATAGGTCACCCTTTATCGGAGATTGAATTTTGCGCAAATAATGAATTGGGGTCGTCCGGGTTTACTGTATGTTGTGAGGATGTATTGTTGGCTGGAAATATTAAGCGCCCAACTTCGGATGGACCTGAATGTGTAGAAGGAATATCATGGGGTTTTCCGTACGGCGAAGTTAAAGTTGAAGGGTTAACTATTTCATTTGATACAACTCTCATTACTGATGAAGCCGGGTATTATGAAGTAGTGGTCCCATCAGATGAAACATATAGAATTACCCCGGACTATACGGATGAGTTTAGTGAGTTTTGTTCTCTGGGAGTCAGTGTTGTTGATTTGGCTCGTATGCAAGAAGTAATACTTGGTCAAAATCCTTGTTTTGAGAAGGATTATGCACCTGTCGCAGCCGATTTAAATTTGGACAAGCAGATAGACAGTCTTGATAAGATTCAATTGACTGATTGGATCCTTCAGATTTCCTATCCACCTTCCGGGAATTGGCAATTTATGCCGCAATTTCAATACGACGACAAGTTTTTGGATGCCTCCTGCCCGGCCCTACAGGTAGAAAGTTATGATGAGTTCAGGGATATAGCAGCAGGATTCTATGATGAGACTGCCCTGAATTTTGCTGCTATAAAAATGCGAGATTTGGATACAGCCTACTTCTGTACGGAATGTCTGGAGGACAATTCGTTTAACGGAGGTAGTTTGGCTGGACTGAAAGTGATTCGAAATCAGGCAGGAGAATATGAGGTGTACCTGAAGAGCCCCGCAGATTACAGAGCAATTGAGGCGCTGTTTTTCAGAATTGATTCAGACCATGACATCCTACCCAGAATTGTTTCTGAAAATTCCTTGCTTTACCACAGTGGAAATTTAGATAGAGATATTGCATTGGATGATGGTATTGCCATCGGATGGCATTCTTTTGAGGACCCGTTGAGTGGGCTAAATGTATTGGATGAACCGCTAATTGTATTTGAAGTGAGCAATTCGGAGAAAATCGTTGATTTTCAATTGGTAGTCGGAGAGATGTTGACCGACGGTAAATTGACGCATCTTTATTTGGAAAGCGAAGGTTTTGAAAGGTCAGGTGTTTTGGACAAATTAAGCGTGGATAGTGACTGGGTTTATGTTTATCCCAATCCCGGAGGCAATCACTTGAAGATTGGTTTTTTGGATGTGCCTGATGAGGAAATAAGGATTCAATTTTGGGATATTCAGGGCAGGATGTGGATGGAAGAAGTGTTTGCAGAAAATGGAACTCAAGAAAGAGTAATCCATACCGGTCAGCTGCCTTCAGGAGTATATACGATTCGCCTGACTACTGCCAATCGACTTGAGACAGTTAAGTGGATAAAACAATAAGTCCTTATGATACAATATATAAGAATTATTTTTATATATAATGTGTTGTATTTTTTCTTGGCAGTATCATTGACAGGACAAACCTTAATTGCTTCGGGAAATACTTCGGAAGACTTTGAACATGTAATATTTGAAATTGACATCCACACCTGTGAAGAACGAGAACTGTTCCGGGTGAACAACGTTTTGTTGGGACTTACTGATTTAGTATATGCTCCGGACGGTTATTTTTACGGACCTGCGGGGCCAAGTGGTTGGAACCTGATCAAGCTTGACCCGGAGGATGGTTCTCTGTTGGAGGTTTACGATTATCCAACTAGTCCAGACGGTTTTACCCTTGGTTATGCCGGCATTACAGTAATGGAAAACGGCAATCTATTGGTTGGAGGCAGAAGGGGGGAACTGGTTGAGTTTGATCCAGTGGAAGAGGAATTCGGAGATGTTTTTAATTTTGACTTGCCGGATGAGCACGACAACTGGGCTGTTTCGGGGCTTGGGATATACAAAGACAGGGTATTTACGAGCTCACCTTCGAGGACCGTGGGTGAGCTCAACCTTGATGATTTAGAATTGGATGTCACTTTTGACACCCTGGGTGCCTTTATTCAGGCCTTGCAGGTACTGGAAACCGATTGCGGAGAGCCCTATCTTGTGCTGGGTACGGCAAATCGCAATGGATTAATTCATTTATATCCGGATCGCGACAGTTTTTTTAAAGCATGTGATTTTTCCCTCCCCAGGACCATATTTGGATTAACCTCCTACACTGAGTATAAAGGGTTCCCGGACTGCCGCGACACCATCGACCTCAACGCTACAGCGCCGGGGTTTGATCATTTTCAACTGGATGAGTGCGGCATTGGTCGTGCCTTTATAGCACATGATTCAGCAGAGGTTTACGGAGACTTTTCGATGGACAGCATCCGGGTGTTTTTGGTGGAGGAGCCGGAGCCGGGTTCCGGTCGATTGGAGTCGGAGGCGCATGCGGGCATTGCAGTATCCGGGGAGGGCAGTGCTGAGCTGCTGGCAGAGGGAATGGTGGTTTTCAAAGATTGGGAGTCCTGGTTGCGTACGGTGGAGTATGTGGACAGCTCACCGGAGCCTCTGCCCGGGCTGAGGCGAATAGCGGTGGTGGGCTACTTCAATGAAGGAGAGACTACCGATACGGCCTGGTCGGAGATAGAAGTGCTGCAACCGGACTTCAGTGCCGGAGCAGATGTGGAGGTGGAAGAATGCCCCACCGGCGATGAAATCTCGCTTTACGACTACCTGATCGGAGCGGATCCCGATGGAATCTGGGAACCGGAAGTGCCGGGAGGAAATCTGGAATTGCTTCCCGACAACTCAGGTTCTTACTACTACATAGTGGAGCACCCGGACTGTGGCAGCGATACGGCTGTGGTGGAATTGTTTGTCTGGCCGGGTCCCGACGTGGGCATATCCGGCGGAGGGACAATCTGCGAGGGTCGCACCACCACCTTGAGCGTCACTGGCGATCTGGACGATGTGGTTTCCTTGCTGTGGTCGGATGGGACAACGGCTTCATCCATAGAGGTTAGCGAGGCGGGTTCTTACTGGTTGCGGCTGGTCTATGGTGAGGATTGCATCTGGACAGATACTGTGGAAGTGGTGGTTGAAGAGACCATACACATGGAGGAAGAGCTGAGTTTGTGCCCGGGAGAACAAACAGAATGGCACGGACAACAAATAGAATCCGCAGGAGAATACGAAACCACCCTTCCCGGTACAGATGAAGCGTGTGATACGCTGCTGGTACTGACGGTGACAGAAACGGAATATATCCCAAAGGAAATGGAAGCGTCTCTATGTCCCGGCCAGGAGCTTGAAATAGAAGGCGAGACCATAGACGCCCCCGGAACCTATGAATTTGTTTTGGATGCCGAAACAGGCTGTGATACACTGATGGTGATGACGGTAACAGAAGCGGAATTTATCCCAAAGGAAATGGAAGCATCTCTCTGTCCCGGCCAGGAACTTGAAATAGAAGGCAAGACCATAGACGCTCCCGGTACTTATGAGTTTATTCTGGATGCCGAAACGGGCTGCGACACGCTTCTGACGCTGGAAGTTTACGCCCGGGATTTTGAGGAAATGCAGGAGATTATTTCAAAGTGTCCCGGTGAAGTGGTGTGGTACATGGGTGAGCAAATAGAGGATGCCGGTGAGTACGAATTCCTGCTGCCGGCAGCGGATGGCTGCGATACGGTAGTTCACCTGCTGGTTGAGACTTATTCCCTTCCGGAAGTCGAGGTAACAGGCCCCGATCTGGTATGTGAGGGACAACAGATAGAACTCCGCGCAAGCCCCGCAGAGCAACTGCAAGAAATAAGGTGGTCGAGCGGCGAGACGACTGAGACCATCCAGGTGAGTGAGGGCGGAATCTACGGTTTTGAAGCCCTCAGCCTCAATGCCTGCGAAGTCAGTGCTGAAAAGGAAATCGGGGAATGTCCGTCGCGGCAAGTCTATATCCCGAATGCCTTTTCACCAAATGGAGACGGCATTAACGACGAGTGGACCGTCTATCCTGCATCTGACCCTGTCCGCATGGAAGTGCAGATATACGACCGCTGGGGCAGCCGTGTTTTTGAAAGCAGCTCTCCCGGCTTCGATTGGGACGGCACCTTCCGCGGTGAGGAATCACCTCCCGGAGTCTATGTGTTCCGCCTGACAGTGGAGTTTTCGGATGGGCATGAGGAGGTTATGAGTGGGGATTTTGTGTTGGTGAGATGAATTCAGTTTTGAGTTTCGAGTTCTAAGTTTTGAGTTTTTTGTATGC
>SKLY01000137.1 GCA_007121335.1 Saprospiraceae bacterium
GTATAAATAGACGAATTTATGGGTTCAATTACATCGCCTATCAGGGAGCCATTGGTTACGGGCAACAAGACCTACCATCAGATAACGGAGGATATCTGTGCTCCAACTGAGCGGGCTCCGAGTTTAAGTTGGACAATTGCCTTTACCATTGCCAATGTCCTATTGGGTGTCTTTACTTTTACGAGTGTATGGACTGTGTATTTTGGGATAGGTACCTGGGACCTCAACCGGACAGTTGGTTGGGGATGGGATATTACCAACTTTGTTTGGTGGATTGGAATCGGCCATGCAGGTACGCTTATTTCTGCAATTTTGCTGCTATTTAGGCAAAAGTGGAGAACGGGTGTTAACCGGGCGGCGGAGGCCATGACGATATTTGCCGTAGCCTGTGCAGGTCAGTTCCCGTTGATACACATGGGACGTGCATGGCTTGCCTTCTTCATTTTCCCTTACCCCAATACGAGGGGACCACTTTGGGTGAACTTTAATTCGCCTCTTTTGTGGGACGTTTTTGCGATAAGTACCTATGCCACAGTTTCGATATTGTTCTGGTACGTGGGGTTGATTCCTGACCTTGCAACAGTAAGGGACCGTGCCAGTGGATTCAGGAAAAAGATTTACAGCTTTGTTTCTTTTGGATGGACAGGTTCCGCTAAACATTGGCAGCGTTGGGAGTCTCTCTCTCTCGTGCTTGCCGGTTTGGCCACACCACTTGTACTTTCGGTTCACACCATTGTGAGTTTTGACTTTGCAACCTCTGTAATACCGGGTTGGCACACAACTATTTTCCCTCCGTACTTTGTGGCAGGTGCTATTTTCTCCGGTTTTGCAATGGTATTGACCCTGATGATCATTACCAGGCATGTGCTAAACCTTAAGGACTATATCACCATCGCTCATATTGAGTCTATGAATAAGATTATACTTCTGACGGGGACCATGGTTGGTATTGCCTATCTGACAGAGTTATTTGTCGCCTGGTATAGTGGATACATTTACGAACAGTTTGCCTTTTACAACAGGGCACTCGGACCTTATTGGTTCGCCTACTTTGCGATGATGACCTGCAATCTGGTTTCCCCACAGATATTTTGGTGGAAAAAGATGCGGAGGAATATATATGTGACATTTATCATATCTATTTTTGTCAATATCGGGATGTGGTATGAGCGATTTGTAATTATAGCGACCACCCTGGCGAGGGATTTTCTACCCTCCTCATGGAGTCTATATACGCCCACCTGGGTTGAGATTGGAATTTTTATCGGCTCACTCGGACTATTCTTCACACTTTTCCTGGTATTTGTGAGAGTGGCACCGGTTGTGGCAATAGCTGAGATTAAGCACATATTGAAAACTTCAGGTGATCAATACCTGGAAGAGAAGAAAGAATATGTCAAGAAACAACAGTTCACTGAAAAAGAATAAATTTAATTATCATGGCTAATAAAAAGGATGTGTTGTTTGGCCTCTATGATGATGAGGAGATATTGGTAGCTGCAGTAAAGGAGGCGAAAAATCAGAAGTTCGATATAATGGATGTTTTTACACCTTTTCCGGTGCATGGATTGGATCCCGCACTCGGACTCTCTGAATCGCGATTGCACGTGGCCGGATTCGTGTTTGGTCTGCTAGGAGCCCTAACGGCTTTTGGCTTTATGACCTGGATAAATGTGGTGGATTGGCCCATCATTATTGGTGGTAAACCCTACTGGTCTGTTCCGGCCTTCATTCCGATCACCTTCGAGCTCACTGTTTTATTTTCAGCAGTGGGCATGGTTATCGTTTTTTACACCATATGTGGACTGGCGCCAACGGGCAATACAAAAGTACTTGACAACAGGATTACCGACGATAAATTTTGTCTAGCCTTTGACGTGACCAAAATGGACGAGTCAGAGAAAAGCGAGCTTGAGAAGTTTTTTGGAAACACCGGAGCTTCGGAGATCAATACTAAAACATTATGAAAATCTTTGAAATGAGATCAGGACTAATATATTTCTGTGCAGTGATAGTTTTCCTTGCATTGTCATCCTGTCAAAAAGCCGGAGGTGATTTCCCCGGTAGGGAATACGTGCCCGATATGGGACATAGTATTTCATACAAGGCCAACTACTACAATTTCTATTCACTCAACACCTGGGGAACAGAAGGGGAGTATTATCAACTTGCACTTCCAAGAACTCCCGTGGATGGTACTTTACCAATCGGAATGGCAGGACTTTCAACCGCCCTTGATCCCGCGGAAGCTGATGATATGAGATTAACTTTGCAGAGTTTTGTCCTCAGTGGTTCAGTGCCCTACTATTACGAAGATACAGAGGAGGGGAGACAAAGAGCCGCAGAAGAAATAATTGACAATCCTTTCCCTATCACGGAAAGAGGCCTTGCAATGGGTAAGGAAATGTATGAAATTTACTGCGGTATTTGTCACGGCAATGCCGGAGATGGTTTGGGCTACCTTGTAAGAGATGACGGGGGTGTCTATCCCGCTGCACCGACCAGCTTCCTACTGGATGAGTGGGTCTCTGCTTCGAATGGGAAGTACTACCACGCAATCATGCACGGTAGAAATGTGATGGGGGCGTATAACGATAAATTGTCCTATGAAGAGAGATGGCAGGTAATCCACTACATCAGGTCACTACAGGCCAATGCAGCCGGATTGGCCTACAGCGAAGAGGAAAATACACTGAATGAAATTGATATACCCGCCGCATTGATTCAATAATCAAATTGTTTTAACTGACGATCGGGAATTTAATTGATAAAGCTTAAAAAATAATAGATGCAAACCTTTTCATTTGCCGGTAGTGAACGCAAATTTTTTGGTGCCTGTATGGTTATCGGAGTTATAAGCCTCCTGGCCATTTATCTGACCGACGATCCGCTTCACAGCAGATTCTGGGGAAACATCCTGCAGAATGGGAGTTTCTTTTTGGGCATTGCTTTTATCAGCTTGTTTTTGTACGCTGCTAAGATCATTGCTTACTCGGGATGGCATGTACAGTTCAAGCGGATTTTGGAATCCTATTCGCTTTTCCTCGGCGTGGGCCTTATTTTTATGATCGTACTAGGTTTGGGTACTTACTTTGGATTCCACAGCCTATATGAGTGGAATCAGCCACATCTGGTGGAGAATGATCCCATTATCCAGGGTAAAAGTCCATTCTTGAATCCCGGATGGTATCTTTTTGCCACCATTGTATTTGGTGGTTCGTGGTTCTTTGTGGCCAGGCAACTAAGGGCATTGAGTCTCAAGGAGGATAGCGAGGGTGATATCAGTTTTAAGATACATAAGAAAATGAAGATATGGGCTGCCATAATGCTTCCATTGGGTGGTTTTACCAGTGCAGCAGCTATCTGGCTATGGTTGATGTCACTTGATGCTCACTGGTACAGTACACTCTATGGATGGTATACGGGAGCAAGTTGGTTGGTGGCAGCAGTTGGATTTCTAATCCTCACAATAATATATCTTAAGTCAAGGGGCTTCTATCCAAAGGTTACCGAAGAGCATCTTCACGACCTCGGTAAGTACCTGTTTGCATTTAGTGTTTTTTGGGCCTATTTGTGGTTCTCACAGTATATGCTCATCTGGTATGCCAATATCGGTGAGGCCACTATTTATTTCCACCACAGGCATGAACATTACCCGACTTTATTTTACATAAATCTGGTGATAAATTTTGCACTTCCGTTCCTCATTTTACTGACTAATGACAGTAAAAGAAGGAAAGGCACGCTTATTTTTGTTAGTATAGCGGTAATTATCGGTCACTGGATAGATTTCTTCCTGATGGTTAAGCCCGGCGTGCATTATACGACCAATAAAATACTGATGACAACTGGGATGGAAGAAGCTGCGGCAGAACTTACCAGGTTTACAATGCCCGGATTACTCGACTTTGGTGTGTTTATTGGCTTTATAGGCCTTTTCGGTTATTTTGTGTTCAATTCGCTTACGAAAGCAGCACTGGTACCTGCGAAAGACCCCTATTTGGAAGAGAGTTTACATCACCATGTCGCTTAATTGATGATTGAGTAGTTGTAGATGATAATTTTATAAATTTTTAAAGACCTATATAATGGTTACATTGCTTGTAGTTCTCTGTCTTATTTTGCTGGTCATAGTAGTGATTCAGATCGGAAGAGTCAGTGAGATGGCTGGTATGATCAGGGGTGAGGAGGATGTTCAATTGAACAGTAACTTCTGGAATTCACGCCTCGGCCTCGTATTTATGGTACTATTCCTTTTGGGTACCATAGGGTCTGCCATCTATTACAAAAATTACATGTTGGGGTACGGTCCGCATACTGCTGCCTCCATTCACGGGGTATCCATGGACCAATTGTTCAACATGACCCTCTTTTTCACCGGAATTGTATTTGTGGTTACTCAAATTATACTTTTTTGGTTCGCCTACAAGTACCGTGGAAGGGAAGGGCAAAAGGCGCTCTACCTTTCCCACGACAACCGTCTTGAGTTGGTATGGACTGCCATACCTGCAGTAGTTATGGCCATTTTAGTGGTTTTTGGCTTAAATACCTGGAATGAGATTATGCAGGAGGTAGATCCCGATGGAGATCACATAGAGCTGGAAGTCACCGGATACCAATTTGGATGGATTGCCAGATACCCGGGTGAAGATGGCGTTTTTGGTGCAAAAGATTTCACCAAAATCAGGGGAATCAATCCTCTTGGTCAGGTGTGGGAAGACCCTGCCAATCACGATGATTTCCACGCGTCGGAAATTGTACTTCCTGTTAACCGCCAGGTAAAAGTAAGACTCGCTGCCCGGGATGTTCTCCACAGTTTTTTCCTACCGCATTTCAGGGTGAAAATGGACTGTGTTCCCGGTACACCCACGCACTTTGTTTTTACTCCCACGATGACTACCGAGGAATATCGAGAGAATCTCAGCCAGTATGCGGAGTATCAGGTTAAGGAGGATCCCAATGATCCCAATAGCAGGATGCTCTGGGAAACATTTAATTACGAGCTTGCCTGTGCAGAACTTTGCGGAACCGGTCACTCGAGTATGAGAATGATCGTGAGGGTAGTTGAGGAGTTTGAGTACAGACAGTGGAAAGAGAGTCAATCGTCTTACTACCTCTCCACTATAAGAAATACGGAGAACGATCCCTTCCAGGGGCAAAGTATTGATATAGACCCTATAGAAAGTGAAGAAATTGGTGAAGCAGAGCAACCGGAGGATGAGGAAGATATTGACTCAGACCAA